>JBGMQT010000004.1:0-49691 GCA_048060695.1 Acidiferrobacterales bacterium | reverse complement strand
TATTTAAGAATAATCTAATACTGAAGAATGCCAGAGGGAGGACGGCAGCAATTTGCAGCCGACCAGTACTAAAATAGCCATCAATTCTGTTTTGTGAGGGAGCTTGAGCGTGAAAGACGCGAAAGACCTGGAAAAACAAATATTTTCTGAACAGGTTAACTTGTTGTTCAAGCAATATGTGCCTGCAGGACTCACGGGCAATATTGTCTCTGTAATTATAGCGGCTGTATTGTGGGAACAGGTGCCAACAGGTCTGTTGATCGGTTGGTTGACCATTCTAAACATATCTCTGTTGGCTACTCACCTGCTGGTCTGGCACTACCACCGACGTGACAGAAATACCGAGACCAGGATCTGGTATCGCCGTTACGTTATCGCAATTTCTTGCGTTGCCTTTTCGTGGGCCATCCTTGCTTTCTTCCTGCGTTTCAACCTACCGCCTCTTTATCAGGACGTAGTAATTATTATGTTGGTTGGCGTGGCCACTTCGGCTCTTGTATTGGCCGTGCCTACTCTGGCCACTTATTACATATATTTGTCAATTCCAATGTTGTTCTTGACATCATGGCTGGTCTTTCAACCGCAGGGTGCACTGAAATGGCTCGGTGTGCTGGCGGCGATGTTCCTGTTCTTAATGGTATTTGCCGGAAGAAACTTGAATCGGAATATCACTAATACTATACGATTTCGTTTTGAGAATGCTGATCTCGCCAGCGAAGTCAGTCTTCTAAATAAAAATCTTGAAAGGCGCGTCGCTGAAAAAACCCAGGCTCTAAGTGAGAGTGAAGAACGATTTGATCTCGCAATGCAGGGGGCGAATGATGGGCTCTGGGATTGGGACGTCAAGAACAAGACTGTATATTTTTCGCCAAGATGGAAAGCAATGCTTGGTTTTCAGGATTGGGAGATTAGTGACTCGCCTCGGGAGTGGCGACATAGGCTGCATCCGGACGATAGAAGGAAAGTCTTTTCATTGATACAGGAGCATCTAGGCAACAGAACCAAGGCTTATGAAAGTATACATCGCTTTCAGCACAAGGATGGCCACTACCTCTGGGTTCTTGATCGCGGTCGTGCTGTTTACGACAAACATGGAAATCCCTGGCGTATGGTAGGAACCCAGGTAGATATAAGTGAACACAAGCAATTGGAAGAGAAATTGAAGTCCGCTAACATCAAGCTTAAACATGAGATTAAAGAACGTCAGCTTGCACAGCAGGATTTAGCACATCTGGCGAAGCATGACCCCCTGACCAGTCTGCCAAATCGCATATTATTTTATGAGAAACTTAAGGAGGCAATTTATCGGGCAAAGCTGGAAGATGACGCAATCGCCGTTCTATTAGTGGATCTGGATAACTTTAAGCAAGTCAATGATACCCTGGGCCACCCGGTCGGTGATCGTATGCTGGTAGATGTCTCAAACAGGCTAAACAGTATTGTCAATAAGAACTATTTTCTCTCCCGATTTGGTGGTGATGAATTCTTTGTAATTTTGCAGGGTTGTTCAGACAATTTTATTGTCGACGCCTACGCGAAAGAAATAATTGAATTGATGTCCCAACCCTTCTATCTTGACAATCAGGAGATCCGGATTGGATGCAGTATAGGGATAACTCTATTCCCTGATGATGGAATGGAGCCCGATCAGTTGATTCGTGATGCCGATATTGCGATGTACCACGCAAAAGATCAGGGGCGAAATATGTTTCAGTATTTTACGGAGGAGATGGATAGGAATATTACCGAGAAAGTCACTTTTAGAAATATGCTGCATGGTGCGTTAGAAAGAAACGAATTTGAAGTTCGTTATCAACCCCAGGTTGAAGTGAAAACGGGCCGGGTAACTGGTCTGGAGGCGCTACTTCGATGGTATCCGGAAAACGGCGAGAATGTGCCGCCGGAAAAGTTTGTACCATTGCTTGAGGAGACAGGACTGATCGCTGAAGTGGGGACCTGGGTATTGCGCCAGGCCTGTCAGCAGGTCAAATCACTTCATAAGAAAGGTTTGAAGTGCATAAATATAGCGGTCAATTTGTCGCCACGGCAGTTTCTTCAGGAAGAACTTGCCGACATAGTAGAATCCGTATTGAAGGAAGCTAAGCTTGAATCTAAATACCTGGAATTTGAAATTACTGAGAATATTTTTATGGAAGATCTGGATCTTATCTACGTGACCATGCTCAGGCTCAAAAAGATAGGAGTGAAGATTACACTGGACGATTTTGGTACCGGTTATTCTTCATTGGGATATCTTAAAAGATTTCCGATAGATGGTGTCAAAATCGACAAGGAGTTTGTCAGAGATATTATTAATAATAACGATAGTCGCGAGCTAGTCACGGCAATCATCGCGATGGCAAAAGGTTTGAATCTGGATACCCTGGTGGCAGAAGGCGTAGAAGAAGAATCACAGCTAAATCTTTTACGAGAATCTGGCTGTCCCACCTACCAGGGATATCTATACAGCAAGCCACTGGCGGCAAAGGCCCTACAGCAGCTCTTGCTTCCTGCTAACCGAATCAGATCCGTATAATACGGTAGAGAATTTCTTTCCTCGGCTCTATTTTTTCTCTATCTCCAGAATGTGGTAGTGAGATTTGATGAGACTGCTATTATACACATTCAGGTTTGCGCGCTCATCTGAGCCTAACCCAGAGGCTACCTCCAGCAGTTCTGTTTTTCCGCGACCGATCATTGCCCAATTCATGTAACTTTCAAGAAATCCGATTTCGTCATAGTTCGGAGCTATATTGATTAGCATCAATTTTCCACCTGGGGAAAGCATGTTGTAGAGCTGCCTGGTTAGTTTTTGAGCAAACCGAAGACTTAAATAGTCATACAGTCCAGCCGAATAAATCAGGTCAAATGTACCCAAATTTACTCTTCCTTTAACAATATCAGATACTGATGACAGAACAGATTTTAATCCCAGGTCACCGTATTCGTTATTGACAACTTCAAGAGTAGCCTTATCGTGATCCAGGGCGACGAATTGTCCAATCTCTCTTGCTTCAAGTACGTTGGAATATTTAAGCTCGCGGCAATGACCGCTGGCAACAGATAATATATTCGCATTTGGTTTTTCTTTGGCAAATTTATCTAGATAGTTGGAGATTAGTTTCATGCGTCTACAAAGCGTGCGGCTTAATGGCGTGCTCGTGTTGTAATGATAAATCTTTCTGCCTAATAAGGAGATAGACGAGAGATCGGTGGTTTTCGGATAATAGATCATATCCATTAGTATGGCGTCGCCAGCATAGCCGCGAGGTCTGTTGAGCGCCCTGTTTGTTAGTGGATCTTGCAATAGTATTTTTTTAATAGGGTGATTGAGCAGGCTTGTCTTTAGTGCATATTCCCATGCTGATGTCGACGTAGTTGTGTATAAATTCGTCAATTCCGATACGAGCAGGTTCATGCCTTGTTCCACCAAACCTGAATTAAGTTTCGCCATCGCGATATCAAGAAATTCGAAGTCCAGATTCTCTTCTACATATAGTGCTTTTGGTGCTACCGCTGCATACTGCAAAGACATAATCTCCTCCAATACGTATAATTATTTTGGCGATAGTAGAAAAACTCGGGGTGGCTACCGCATGTTCAAACCTACCGTGGACTGTTCCTTTAGATTTCCCTGAATGGGATACCCGCTTGCCTTGGGTCACGAGCGAAATTAAGCTGGAGTGATTCTTACATTTGAATTGAGCAAATAACAAGACCACACGAAAAAAAATATCTGAAGAGGCGAGTGGATGGAGAGATATTTTTTGAAGTGCTGTTTTTAAGCAGTTTTACAAACATTAAAAAAAGAAGTTTTATTAGAAAGTAATAAAGTATTAATTTATTAACATCAATAATGAAATAAAAAGGGCGCCATCGGCGCCCTTTTTATTTCATTATTGACTTAACTTTAAACTATTTTTTTGGACAACTGCTTCGATCTGTCTCAACTTTGCCGGTGAGTAACAGGAAGTTCTTGAATGGACCCATATTGCTCATGGCTTCACCGTAGGGCCCACTGAATATCAGTCGAAATGACATCATTGCACCCGTTGGGCCGAGGTCGCCATTGCCCATTTTTACCCAGTTTTTATCTTTCGCTGACATAACATAATCGTACGAGCTATTCAGTTTTTCTGTTTTCGCCCAGCCACCGTATATGCAGGTTGCTTTACCATCTTTGTCCGCAATCTGCAGTTCGGCCCTGGGGCTACCTTTGCAGTTACGGCGATATGTCTGCATGGCCTTGTAGCCCTTTTCGCCATCGTTTTCTACCCAACCCGATTCTTTCAGTTTATTGGTTAGCACCTGGTCGGCGTTCCAGGCATTACAGGCCTGGGCAGCCCATTCACCCGACATAAACACCGGTGCCGCAAAGGCGCTGAAATTGACAAACAGGCCGAGCAGGGTACCTGTGATAATTAGTCTCATTTTTTTCTCCTCTCTCAAATGGATGGTGTTGCTGTGCAACTAATAATTATTAGTGTTCACCTTGGCTGGAGCAGGTCGCGCCGACCAGGTGTTTTGTAGCCGCGTTCAGCTTACCGGAATGACTTTCGAGCAACAACCGAATATCTGACCGCCCAGCGGATAAGTTTTCCGCTACAAATAAGGGAAACACCCTGGAGCAGCAAAGCTCTTCTCTACCAAGGGAAATCTGATATCGACCCCTGGCAACGGCAACGACACGGTGGCTGGCTGGATCGAAGCACAGGCCAGAGACGCATGCCTGATGATTTTTCTTGCCTTTCCACAACTACTGTATATAATCTCAGTATCACTGGACAGACATACAGTATTTGACCATGTACCGTGCCCTTACCCCCAGACAGGCAGAGATCCTGGAGATGATCCGCGATTACATCGCAGAGCAGGGTCACCCGCCCACCCGGGCAGATATTGCCCGGGTGCTGGGGTTCCGCTCGCCCAATGCCGCCGAGGAGCACCTGCGGGCTCTTGCAAAAAAAGGGGCTATTGAGCTGACGCCGGGCGCTTCACGCGGTATTCGCCTGCTCAATGAGGGCCTGCCGGTGGTGGGCCGTGTTGCTGCGGGCGATCCCATCCTGGCGCAGGAAAATATCGAAGATTATTACAGCCTGGATGCGAACCTGTTTCACCCGCGGGCGGATTATTTATTGCGGGTGCGGGGCCAGAGTATGCGCGATATTGGTATCAATAATGGTGATCTGCTGGCGGTGCACCGCGCGCCCGAGGCCACTAATGGCCAGATCGTGGTGGCGCGGGTCGAGGATGAGGTCACCGTCAAACGGTTTCGTCGCAAAAGCAAGTACCGGGTGGATCTATTACCCGAAAACCCCGATTTTTCTCCCATTAAAGTCGATCTTCGGCAACAGTCCCTGGTTATTGAGGGCCTGGGTGTCGGCATCCTTAGAAACGGAAAACTCCGATGAATCTGGAACAACTGACACAACGTGCCGACATCTGGCGCGGCGGAAATACTCCCCCTGAAGAAAGTAGAACAGCAGGGTTATCTACCGGTATTCCCGGACTGGAGACAATTCTACCCGGTGGCTGGCCACAGGGAGCACTAACGGAAATATTAATCCCTGATGAAGGTATTGGTGAGCTGGGGCTAGTGATGCCAGCGCTGGCCCGGCTCAGCTGTAGCAAGCGTTGGCTCGCATGGGTGGCACCACCGCACATTCCCTATGCGCCGGCACTGGTATCGGCCGGTGTCGATCTGTCGCGGGTAATGGTGGTGCGTCCACGTGCCAGTGCCGACGGTTTGTGGGCTGTTGAGCAAACCTTGCGTGCCGGTACCTGTGGCGCCGTGCTGGCATGGCTTAGCCGCGTCGACACCGTCGTTATGCGCCGTCTGCAACTGGCGGCCGAGGCGGGTAATAGTTGGGGGGTGGTATTTCGCCCACTAGGTATGGCCAGCCAGTCCTCCCCGGCAGCATTACGCCTCAAGCTCGAATCCACGCCGCATGGTTTGGCGGTACATGTACTGAAGCGGCGGGGTGGCTGGGCAACCGGCCCCGTTTATCTTAACGAGCACTAGCCATTTTGCCGGGCAGTTTGCGCTGCGCTCTCAATATTTGTTGCAAGGGTCATGCTTTGGCTATGCATCCATCTACCGCAGCTGCCGCTGGAAGTATTCAGTCGCAGCACCAACGACGCAGCGCATCCTGCAGCTACAAGGGCCGGGGGACGAGCTGTTTGTGCAGGCGGGACGGGTACCAAAGCACGAATACTGGTTTGCGATTCCAGGGCCGCCATCCTTGGTATCCGGCCTGGTATGTCGTTAGGTGCAGCATGTACGTTAACGAACAAGCTTACACTTTATCCCCGCGATGAAGTCCTGGAACAGGAGGCATTGGGGCATATTGCTGCCTGGGCGACGCAGTTTTCTTCGCTGGTAAGTATTGCGGCACCCCAGGCAGTACTGCTGGAAGTGGCAGGCAGCCTCACCCTGTTTGGTAGCCTCGACCGCGTGCAAGAGACGGCAAAAAAAGGCCTGAGTGAGCTCGGTTATCATGCTGTATTGGCAGTGGCGCCCACCCCGTTAAGTGCCTTATGGCTGGGCCGTTCCGGCAAGCCCGTCACGGTGACACGGCCGTCGCAACTGTCTACCGTAGTGGGTCGACTTTCGTTGAATTACCTGCAACTAAGCGAACGAAAAAGACGTTCGCTGGATGGTATGGGCCTGCGTTGTATTGCCGATCTCTTACGTCTGCCACGCGATGGCCTGACACGACGCATGGGCAAGGACTTGTTGTCATTGCTGGACCGGGCAACCGGCAAGGCGCCGGATCCACAGAAACTCTACGTCGCGCCCTTGCGTTTCCGTAGCCGATTGTTGTTGCCTGCCGAGGCAGACAATATCGAGGCCCTGTTATTTGCCATTCATCGCCTGGTAGCAGAGCTGGGCGGCATGTTGTTGGGTTGTGGCGCGGGGGTGCAGGAGCTGTCAATACAACTGGTTCACCGTGAGCAACAAATTAATCGTGCCAGTAAAGATGTTACCCATGTCGATCTTAAGCTGGCAGCACCCAACCGTGATCCGGACCATTTTATGGCAGTGCTC
The DNA here is from genome assembly GCA_048060695.1 of Acidiferrobacterales bacterium. Lineage (GTDB taxonomy): Bacteria > Pseudomonadota > Gammaproteobacteria > Acidiferrobacterales > JAJDNE01 > JAZFSZ01. Next base: position 42,643 of record JBGMQT010000004.1, on the reverse strand, counting down.
CGTGAACGTCTGGAGCGGGTGACGTTAGTGGCGCCGGTAATCGAAATCGTAATGGCGGCGGACACTATTTTACCTTTGGCTAGCCATGCTCAGGATCTGTTTACCAGGAAAGGGGAAAGTGAACAAAACTGGCAATCATTACTGGAGCGCTTACACGCGCGGCTGGGTGACGATGCGGTACATGGACTGAGGCAAGTCGCTGAACATCGGCCGGAGTACGCCTGGGAAAATGTGGCTGTTGGAAGCAGTGGCACTGCGGCCAAGTTTAGCAAGCGCCCGTTCTGGTTGTTGTCCGAGCCTGTACCCCTGGACTGTCACAACGTAGACCTGCCTTACTTTCGTGGGCCATTGCAGATCGACACTGATCGCGAGCGTATCGAGAGTGGCTGGTGGGATGGCAACGATATCGCCCGTGATTATTTTGTGGCACGAAACCCCCGTGGTCTGCAGCTATGGATATTTCGTGAGTTGCGCGGCGAGCGACGCTGGTTTTTACATGGCATTTTTGGGTGAGTGGTCGCCATGCTAAACAAATTATCCAGCGTTGATGCGTGAATCAAATACATTGAGCGAATAGTAAAATGGATCGTGGTAGCTCTGAACATCAGATATCGACGTCTCGCGGTCCCTCCGAAACGGTGGCCGCGAAAAAGGGCCGCAGGCCGGTCGAGTTTGCAGAATTGCACGCGGTTTCCAATTTCACTTTTCTGCGCGGCGCCTCACATCCGGAGGAGCTAGTCACATGTGCCAATGACCTGGGTTACTCGGCACTGGCGCTAACAGATGAATGTTCTGTTGCTGGTGTGGTGCGAGCACATGTCGCCGCCAAAAACTGCAATTTCAAATTAATTATTGGTAGCGAGTTCAGGTTGCAGGACGGATTGCGACTGATTTTGTATGCCACCAATAGAAAGACTTACGGTGACCTCGCGCAGTTGATCACACGTGGACGTCGAGCAGCAGAAAAGGGGCGGTATCACCTGACACGTTCAGATATTTCCGAGTTGGCAGCGAATTGCCTGGCCTTATGGCTCCCAGGAAAAGGTTTTGATGTGGAGTACGCACAATGGTTGGCAGGGGTCTTCCCCGACAAGGCCTGGATCGCTGTGGAAATGTTGCAGCAAGGTAATGACCGCATTCGTTTGCAACGGTTAACTGATATTGGAATACAAACCGGGTTGCCTTTAGTTGCTGCAAACGACATACATGCCCATGCGCGACACCGGCGCCCCCTGCAAGACACTCTGACCGCCATACGATTGCGCACCACGATTGAAACCGTGGGCCACACCTTGCATGCCAATGGCGAACGCCATCTTCGTCGTCGTGAAATACTGGCCCGGCTTTACCCACATGCATTGATTGCCGAGACATTGGTCATTGCTGAGCGTTGCCAATTTAGTCTGGACGAATTGCGCTATGAATATCCAGAGGAGTTGGTACCAGGCGACGAAACAGCCGGTCACTACCTCAAACGTTTAACCGAGGCCGGCATAAAAGAGCGTTGGCCAGAAGGAGAAACGAAAAAAGTCCGGCAGATGATTGAGCATGAACTGCAGCTCATCGCCGAGTTGAACTATGAACACTACTTTTTAACGGTGTATGACATCGTAAAATTCGCACGGTCACAAAATATTCTGTGTCAGGGCAGGGGTTCGGCCGCCAACTCAGCCGTGTGTTACGTCCTTGGTATCACCGAAGTTGATCCCTCACGTATGGAGATGTTGTTCGAGCGATTTATATCAAAGGAGCGTAATGAGCCACCGGACATTGACGTCGATTTTGAGCATGAACGTCGTGAGGAAGTGATTCAGTACTTATATCGCAAGTATGGTCGCCACCGTACGGCACTCACTGCCACGGTGGTTACTTACCGGCCACGTAGCGCTATTCGTGATGTGGGTAAGGCGCTGGGTTTGTCGTTGGAACAAGTCAATCGATTGGTCAGGAATACGCAATGGTGGGAAGGCTATGAGTCCGAGCGTTTACGCGAGATCGGTTTCGATCCTGCCAATCCGGTGGTGAGGCGTTTGATGCTTATCGTGCATCAGATCCTGGGATTTCCCCGGCATTTATCGCAACACGTGGGTGGATTCGTCATAGCACGTGATGATCTGTCACGTCTGGTGCCCATTGAAAACGCGGCAATGCCCGAAAGGACGATTATACAGTGGGACAAGGACGATCTCGATGCGTTGGGATTATTAAAGGTCGATTGCCTGGCGCTGGGTATGCTCACCGCCATTCATCGAGCCTGCGATCTCCTTTCCGGGTTCCGGGGGCGGCCGTATTCGTTGGCCAGCATTCCGCCCGAAGATCCCACTGTTTATGAAATGATTCAGCACGGCGATACCGTTGGCGTATTCCAGATTGAGTCACGAGCACAAATGTCAATGTTGCCTCGACTGAAACCCGCAAACTTTTACGATCTTGTGATCGAAGTGGCAATTGTCCGGCCCGGACCGATTCAGGGGAATATGGTGCATCCTTATTTGCGTCGGCGCCAGGGCCTGGAACCGGTAACCTACCCCAGTGTGGCCGTGGAGGATGTGTTGAAGCGTACTCTTGGGGTGCCCATCTTTCAGGAACAGGTGATCAAACTTGCCATGGTGGCTGCCGGATTTTCGCCCGGTGAGGCCGATCAGTTACGTCGTTCCATGGCGGCCTGGAAACGTCATGGCGGCCTGGAGCATTTCGAGCAACGCTTGATCGATGGTATGGCGGAACGAGGTTACCCGGAGGAATTCGCGCGCCGTATCTTTCAGCAGATTCTTGGTTTTGGTGAATATGGGTTCCCGGAATCCCATGCTGCAAGTTTTGCTTTATTAGCCTATGCCTCAGCCTGGTTTAAGTGTCACGAACCGGCAGCCTTTACCTGCGCGCTATTAAATAGTCTGCCCATGGGTTTTTACGGCCCATCGCAACTGGTACAGGACGCCAAACGGCATGGTGTCGTGGTGCGACCACCAGACGTTATGGAGAGTGACCGGGACTGTTCACTGGAGGCAGACAAAAATAATGAACCGGTACTGCGGCTGGGACTATGTATGATAAAGGGTCTGTCGCAGGTTGCTGCTGATCGTGTGGTAACGTCTCGGCAGCAAAGAGGTTTTGTGGACGTATCTGACCTGGTACATCGTGCAGTGCTAAATCGCCGGGAGGTTGAAGCATTGTCAGCCGCTGATGCCCTGCGCAGTCTGGCGGGTCATCGACATCGTGCCCGGTGGCAAGCACTGGCAGTTGAGACCCCCACCCCGCTTTTGGGTGAATCAAAAATTAATGAGGCACAACCGTTGTTGCGTTCCCCCACCGAGGGTGAAGATATTGTAGAGGACTATCGCAGTCTGGCATTAACGCTACGACGCCACCCGTTAAGTGTGTTGCGAGAGAGGCTGGCGACATTGAGGCTGACGCGTGCAGAAGAACTCACCGGTATTGCGCATGGATGTACTATTCGCACGGCAGGTCTGGTCATCAGTCGTCAGCGACCCGGTACCGCCACTGGTGTTGTGTTTGTGACACTGGAAGACGAGACCGGACTTATCAACCTTGTGGTATGGAATCGCATCATGATGCAATATCGTAGCGAATTACTGGGTGCGCGGCTGCTGGTCGTGGATGGTGAAGTGCAGCGGGAGGGTGAGGTCATACACGTGATCGTCAAACACTTACAGGACTATAGCGAGTTACTTGGTGAGCTTAGAACTGTCTCGCGGGATTTTCACTAAACCCCTCTTAAAACGTCCAGCGTGCCAATACTGCGTTGCGGGCCGTGCTACGGCGAAGGTTTGATCTAAATAAATTCCGTTCCTCGCACGACCCGTGCCTTGCCATGACCTGACATCCAATATTTTGAGGAAGGTTCTAATTACGGGTAGAAATTACCGCGGGGACATCACGACCCTCGCCAAAATTCAGTACCCACAATCTTGACTCCTTCAAGCCATTTTCACGGATAATGTCACGCCAGCGTTCCACCGGTTCGGTTTCACCGTCGTCTCCAAGGTGAAAAGTGCCATAGTGCATGGCCATACTGGTTTGTGCCTGCAACTTCAGGTGTGCATCAATGGCTTGCAGGGGTGACATATGCGACTCCTTCATGAACCACTCGGGTCGGAATGCGCCAATTGGCAGCAGGGCCAGACGAAGTGGCGAGAAGCGTTTGCGAATGCTGTCAAAATGCGGCCCCATGCCGGTATCGCCGCCGAAGAAAACCCTTCCGCCTGGCCCGTCTATTACGTAACCGCCCCACAAGGTCGCATTACGGTCAAAAAACCCTCGGGAAGAGAAATGCTGTGACGGCGTGCTATAGATCGAAATGCCCGGGACGATATTAGTCTTCTCCCACCAGTCCAATTCTACGATTTTTTTAAAGCCGTACTTCTGGAGCAACAGTTTATTGCCAAGTTGCACTACAAACACCGGGTTATGTTTATTGCGTAACCTCACCAGCGTCGGCAGGTCGAGATGGTCATAGTGATTGTGACTAATGACAACAGCATCAATTGGTGGCAAGTCTTCAAACCGTATGCCCGGCGGCCGCACACGCCGTGGCCCAATCCAGGAAATCGGGCTGGCTCGTTCCGACCAGATGGGGTCTGTCAAAATATTACCACCAGACATCTGCAATAAAACGGTGGCGTGATTAACATAGGTTACACGCAGTTTGTCGCCGGTAACCGAGATCGGTGGCGGCTTGCCCGGTGAGGCAGGTACCCAGTCACGCCAGGGGCCAACCTTGCGATTGAAACGCCAGCGTATGAAGTCCTTGAAGGACTTGTCAGTTAGCGCGCCGCCGGGATTGTAGAAACGCTCACCGTCAAAATGATCTGTGACGGGTCCCTGATATTGTGGACCCGAATACAGGTAACCCCCTGTCAGCACTACCAGAACCAGTAGTAGTATCAGAATAAGAGTACCCGTCAGAATCCGTTTTAACCATTTCAAGGTAGTGAAAAGAACGGATTTTGGAGTTGGTGCAGGGATAGAGGTTAAAGCCATGCCCTATAGTAACGAGTGTAAAAGCGAGTACCAATACCGCCGGGCAATAAACTCTCTGATCCCGGGCTGTTTTGTTTTCTCATCTCGTTTAGAATTGCCAGCCTTTTTATGTGTGCAGGAACCAGAATGCCCCGGAACTTCGTTAAACTGGCAAATATTAATTGTCTCAATGCTGGAAACATGATGTGTATCACTATTGATGACAAGGGAATCCTGTTGGCCAATATCGACGGGACATTCTACGCTACCGATGAGATGTGTACGCACGAAGACGCACGCTTGTGCACGGGTTCGCTAAAAGATGAATACGTGAAGTGCCCGCTACACGGCAGCCGGTTTAACCTGAAAACAGGTAGGGTAGTGGACGACCCGGCAGATGAAGCCTTACGTACCTACCCTCTCAGGATAGAGAAGGATCAAATATTAATATGCCTGGATTGAGAGGAATACATCAGAGATGAGCACGAACGTTGAATCCATTCAGGAAATCATGCGCTCCATAATAGGTAGAATCGCTACAGGTCCTGAGCTAAGTAAAAGTATCTCACGGGAAGAGGCTCGCATTGGAATGAATGCAGTGTTGAATGGACAGGTCGATCCGGTTCAGGCAGCAATATTTCTAATAGCTTTGCGTATGAAGCGAGAGACCGATGATGAATTTCTTGGCGTACTCGAGGCCGTTTTGGAAACAACGCACGCGGTAACGGCCAACGTTGATGACGTAGTTGACATAGCCGACCCCTATGATGGTTACAATCGTACCTTGTCTTCGTCTCCCATGCTGGCCCCCCTGCTCGCGGCTTTTGGTGTACCGGCTTTCTCTCAGGGCGTTGAAACCGTGGGGCCAAAATACGGTATAACCCACCGCCAGGTATTGCGTGAAATTGGCGTACCTGTGGACCTGTCGCCGGAAGAGGCGGCGGCGAGGATAAGCAATCCTGAAATAGGATGGGCCTATATCGACCAGTCGAAGTTTAATCCCAGAGTGCACCAACTCACAGAATTACGAACAAAAATTGTCAAACGACCGGTGCTGACCACAGTGGAGGTGTTGGCAAGCCCGATACGTGGCAAAAACAAAACCCACTTTGTAACCGGTTATGTACATAAACCCTACCCAAGAATCTACGCCTTGTTGGCGAGGCATGCCGGTTTTGACAGTGCACTGCTGGTACGTGGTGTTGAAGGCGGAGTGGTGCCGTCATTGCGGCAAACTGGTAAGTTTGTTTATTACCGTAACAAGGGCGAAGAGCGGTCGATCGAGATCGAACCTGCAGACTTGGGTATCAAGCAGGAAATACGATCAGCCGCACTACCGAAAGAGTTTTCTCAGTCTGGTGAGGGTGGTGATATCGTCACGTCGAAAGTTAATGCGCCGGCTGCGGCTAAAGTGGCGGCAAAATTAGGTCTGGCCGCATTGAAAGGTGAAACCGGACCGATTCGTGATGGGTTGATCTATACTGGCGCCATGTGTCTATGGCATTTGGGAAAATTTGATACTGTAATAGAGGCGGCGGATGCTGTGCGCGAAATACTCGATTCCGGTAAGGTGCTGGAACGCGTTCCAGGCCAGAGATGACACAGAGAGGAAATTAATGACAGAAAAAATTACAGATAGCGGGCTTAAATACGAAGATATGGCTGTCGGTGAGGGGGCAAAGGCAACCGGACCCGGCCAGACTGTTACCGTGCATTACACCGGTTGGCTGGAAGATGGCACCAAGTTCGATTCCAGTGTTGATCGGGATGAACCATTCCAGTTTCCGTTGGGTGTCGGAATGGTAATTAAGGGGTGGGACGAAGGTGTGGCTGGCATGCAGGTGGGCGGAAAACGCAAACTGACGATCCCGTCGCAGTTGGGTTATGGCGCTGCGGGGGCTGGTGGCGCGATCCCGGCCAATGCCACGCTAATCTTCGAAGTTGAGTTGCTAAAGGTTTCAGAATAGTCAGTCATGAATGTATGACAGGAAGCTGAGACCAGAAAAAATGCATATTTTATTGACTGCGGAGTTATGCGTTGCCCGTCAGGTGAAGATTTGTGCAGGATTAAAGAATTAAATACGAGACCTGATTATAGAGTGTCCGGAAAGGTATCTAACTTGAAACCATGCAAAAATTAATAGTATATACGGCGCTGTTGAGCATATCTTTTTTGCCCGTCAGTGCAATGGCCGGCAAGCCAAAGGGGTCCGTCTATCTTGATGGTAAGAGTTCAAAGGTAGCCGTCATTTTATCTCATGGGCGCGGACAACATCCCAAATGGAAGGTGGTGGATCCGTTAAGAAAGGGAATTCATAAGGAACTTTGGTACCACACTTTGTCACTGCAAATGCCAACCCGGTCGGGTGGATGGCGCGCTTATATCAGTGATTTCCCCAAAGCCTATAGCACAATCCAGGCAGGCATTGGTTTTCTCAGGGACGAGAAACAGGTGAAAACAATTTATCTGATGGGGCATAGCATGGGCTCTCGTATGGCCACGGCATTTCTTGCCGAATACCCGAAATCAGACATTGCCGGATTTATCGGCGTAGGAACCCGCAATGGTGGGGAAGATCCGCTGGACAGTGACCAGAATCTTCGTGTTATTTCGATACCGGTGGTAGATATTTACGGTGACGGCGGAGACGGAAAGGACAGTATTCATGCTGACAATCGTTCCGACATGGTTTCGGATCGGTATCAGCAGATTTTGATCAGTGGAGCCGATCATCAGTTCAGCCGTAAAAAGCATCGGCAGCAGATGGTTGAAGCTGTAGTTGACTGGTTGCGTGCCCGGCAGAATACCGAAATATAGTTAATAGGACTCAACAGCAGATACTCGATATGACCCTGACACCTTCAACCATGCTCGAATTGGGAACCAATGCAGCAGATTTCTGTTTGCCCGATACAAAGGGGAAAGAAGTTTGCCTTGGGGGATTCAGGGAAAGTTCGGCATTGCTCGTGGTTTTTATATGCAACCACTGTCCTTATGTAATACACATCGCCAATGCGCTTAGTAAATTTGCAAATGAATATCAGTCAAAAGGTCTGGGCATTGTTGCCATCAGCGCCAATGATGCCACTAACTATCCCGACGACGGCCCGGAAAAAATGGCGGAAGAAGTTAAAACGCACGGTTATACATTCCCCTACTTGTACGATGAGGATCAGGAGGTGGCCAAGGCCTACCGAGCCGCTTGTACACCGGACTTCTTTTTGTTTGATGCGGCGCGGAAACTCGTATATCGCGGTCAGTTTGATGACAGCCGTCCGGGTAACGACAAAGCAATAACAGGAGCGGATCTTCGCCGGGCGGTCGACAACGTGATAGCCGGGCAAGAACCGGACGCCGAGCAGACGCCCAGTATGGGATGTAATATTAAATGGAAACCGGGAAATGAACCCGAGTATTACGGTTAACCGGAAATTTACAGGGATCGCCGGCAAATACTGACCAGGCCGACGGTGTCTGGTGCCGGGCGCCCGGGCGGGGCGTCAATTTTTCACAAGGTGTTTTGCTTCCTCATGTCATCACTATCCAGTTACTTGACACCAGACTTTGATCCGTCGACCTTGCCGTAACCTGTTGATTACAGGCTAACGTGGATGGTTGTTGAACACATTGACCTGCGTCAAGGACGCACAACGCGTTGCCGCGACACTTGTCTGGCCTATGGTAACAATGGTAACTAAAGTCCTAATGGTGAATCGGGTGAGTACCCGGATATTTACCGATCTTTGAGAGCTGAGCCGGAGGCAAATCGTGAGTAGCAAATTATTTTCCAAAAAATGGATGGTGGAGCTGGCCAAACTCTGGAATTCTGATCCCAAAATGACCCGGAATCTGGCCAAAGTCGATTTCTGCTCACTTATAGGTTATGGGTTTACCGGGGAGGAAAATCCGCGTGGTTATATATTTGTCGACGGGGGAAAGGTGGTCTCCGAAGGAACATGGGACGGAGAAGAACTTAACTGGGATTTGCGAGCCAGCCGGGAAAGTTGGAAGAAATGGTTACAGGAAGGTTTCGGGCTGGTGCGATTGGGCAAGGCCGTCACGTCGGGAGAACTGAAATTTGAGAAAGGTGATTATCGTCAAATGGTCTCCAATATAAAGCTGTCGGTACCGTTTCTTCGCCATCTCGAGCTGATGAGCGAGATTAAGACTGACTACAACGTATAGATTGAATTCCCTCCAGTCTCGCGAGGTGTGCCAGATATATCATGAAGTATTGTAGCGACTGTGGTGCGGCGGTCACACTGCGAGTGCCAGTGGGCGACAATCTGCCCCGATATGTGTGCGTTTCATGCAACACCGTCCACTATCAAAATCCCAATATTGTTGCCGGATGTATCCCGGAGTGGGGTGACAAAATACTACTATGCAGACGTGCCATAGATCCTCGGCATGGCTACTGGACTTTGCCCGCCGGTTTCATGGAAAACAGCGAAACATCGATTGAGGCGGCTGCCCGTGAAACGCTGGAGGAAGCAGGTGCCCATGTCGAAGTTACAGATCTATTCGCTATCTACAGTCTGCCGCACATAAGTCAGGTCTACATGATGTTCCGCTCTCGGCTACCGGAACCCGATTTTCAACCTGGTAGAGAAAGTCTTGAAGTGGCGTTGTTCCGGAAAGGGGAAATACCATGGAACGAGCTCGCGTTTCCAGTGATCGAAGAGACGCTACGTCGCTATTACGAGGATATGGCAAAAGGAAAATTCGATCTGCATATTGGCGATCTGATTGTTATCGACAGGGAAAAGCGTCAATTCAAAACAAAGTACCTTAAAAATGGAACCTGATTTCTGGCTCGATAGATGGCAGCGTGAAATGATTGGCTTCCACCAGTCAGAAACCAATCGCTATTTGAAAAAATATGTCGATGATTTGGCGTTGGCACCGGGGGGCACTATCTTTGTGCCGCTGTGTGGAAAAAGTCTGGACATGTGGTGGCTGCATGAGCAAGGGCTCAACGTCATCGGCATCGAGTTAAGCGATATTGCAGCCAGGTCATTTTTCACTGAAGCAGGCAAAAAGGCATGCGAAATTCAGAATGGTGCCTTCGTCAGCTGGAAGTACGCGGATATAGAAATTCTGTGCGGCGATTTCTTCAGATTAAACACGGATATATTGGGAAAAGTAGACGCGGTATTTGACCGCGCGGCGTTGATTGCACTTCCGCCCGAAATGCGTCAAAAATATGTCGATCAGCTGGGGCGTCTCGTGCAGCCCGGTACGCGAGGTCTCCTGATTACACTGGAATACCCACAGAAAGAAATGGCCGGACCCCCGTTTTCGGTAGCTGGGCAGGAAGTAAAAGATCTGTTTGCGCCAGGATTTAGTATCGAACTGGTCGAGGATCACGACGCTCTGGAGGAGAATATTCGATTTCGTGATCGAGGTCTCACGCGCTTTCATGAAAAAGCGTATCGTTTCAGGAAGCTGTGATCTTGAGACAGGTTGAGGCATTAATTTACCCACGATGGCATTCAAGGAAGATATATATTAGGTTACAATGACGCCCACATTTTTTGTCTCTGGTCAAAATTCCCAGAGTAATTTATTTTTAACAGTATCATCTCCCAGGAGTCCCTAAATGAAGTTGATTTCGATTTGGTTATTGCCGGTAGCCGCGCTGTTGGTAGCAACTGCCGCGCATGCTGCCACGCCATTGAAAACGCAAAAGCAGAAATTCAGTTATGCCATAGGAGTTAAGATTGGCCAAAACTTCAAACGCCAGGAAATGGATCTGGATACCAATGCTGTAGTTCAGGCAATCCGTGATGTTCAGGGTGGAAAAAAGCCCAAGCTAACACCGAAACAGATGCAACAGGCGATTGAAGAATATCAAAAAGCGCTTATGGCAAAGCATAAAGCGTTGGCCGACAAGAATCTCGGTCTGGCGTTGGCTTTTCTGGAAAAAAATAAAAAGAAAAAGGGCGTCAAGGTTACGACCAGTGGACTGCAATACGAGGTGTTAAAAAAGGGCGGGGGAAGCAAACCTAAAGTTACGGATAAAGTTGAAGTAAATTATCACGGCACCCTGATTGACGGCCGTATATTCGATAGCTCGGTTAACCGTGGGCAAAGTGCGACTTTCCCGATTAACGGTGTTATCAAGGGATGGCAGGAAGTCATCCCAATGATGAAGAAAGGGGCGAAGTGGCGCATTGTTATTCCACCAGCGCTTGCTTACGGGGCCCAGGGTCGACCGGGTATACCGCCGAACTCGGCACTCATATTTGAAGTTGAATTAATCGATATCAAGTAAGACAGTGATGTAGCAAGGCGTACCGGTTAAATCCGGTACGCCTTTTTCATTGATATTTTTCTGACGTGCGCGCTTTTTGGCGCTCGTCATATTTTCCTAATAATCAAGTTCATACTGGCGGTTCACTTCAGGTAATGTCCGGCCAAGTGAGCGGCCGCACCCATCTTTTATGCGCAGCTCAATCGACCCCTGATACTTCCCGAGTCCAAACATTTGGGTCAGGCTGTCCTGGTTACCCGTGCCACGACCGGCGGTTATTACTCGGCTTTGCGCATGGCCTGGGTAACGTATTTCCATCCGCGCTCCCACTCCAAAAGTGTTGCAGCGTGTAGAGCGAAGACGAATTTTAATCCAGTTCCCGTTTGGCCCATCGTTTCGTAACAACCTGATTCCGTTCTCGCTGGCAACAATCAGATCCATATCGCCGTCATTGTCGTAATCTGAAAAAGCACTTCCCCATGTATTGTTCAGGCGGGTCCCGCTTAACCAGCTTACATCACGAAATCTGGCCTTGCCGTTATTCAGAAACAGATGGCTTCGTCCCGAGGAGTAGATTGCACTCAGAAACAGATCAACATCACCGTCATTGTCGACATCGGCAACAGCCGGATCGGAATAGGTCTCTTCATATCCTATGCCGGAGTTCTCATACTGGTCACGAAACTGACCCTGACTATTCAGGTACAGGTGACTACTGTCTGAAAATACCCTGTCACGAGGGTGAGCAAGATTGGTGACAAATAAATCAAGTCTTCCGTCGTTGTCCAGATCCGAGAATACTGCCCCTATGCTGTTGCCGTAGTAACCGCTGTTATTGGTTCCGGCAATATTTTCTGTTACCGCTTTTTCCAGGAAACGATTTCCTTCGTTTGTCCAGAGAAAATTCGGGTCCAGACGATAGTTTGCGACAAAAATATCCGGTTTTCCGTTTACTTTAAAATCGCCCCATGTGATACCGCGCCCACACATGGCTTCGTCGGGTTGCGGTAGTGTGAAGCGATTTGCTGCGATCAATTTCTGGCCGCGTATGTTTTCCAGCAGACTATCGTGACTGCAAATACCACGCTCGATTGCGGGGAGCTGGTAGTTGGCGATATACAGATCGGGATAACCGTCTCCATTATAATCCCCCCAGGCAGCGGCTTCAGAATTGGCAGCTTTGTTTTCAGGTAGCACGCGGGCACTTACATCGCGAAAGTATGTGCCGCCGATATTTTCAAGTAACCGATTGGTGCCGTTGACGGTAACAAATATGTCGAGATAGCCATCATTGTTAAAGTCTCCCCAAATACCGCCGGTCGCGTTACGGATGCGGACTATTCCCATTGCATCGGTCACTTCCGTAAATATTCCCTTGTTATTCGAAAATAGCCGGGTGCCGTCCACGAGAAGATCGTCATCTCCGTCGTTATCATAGTCTCCCCAGGCAACGCGGCGACTCCTTACGTTACCCATGCCTGCGGATTTGGTGACATCCTCGAAAACGACAATTTTCTCCTGACTGGCAAAAAACCGTGAGGGTGCTTTCGATACAAGATCGTCCTCCAGCAATTTTACCAATGCACTCTGTGCCGCGATTTGTCGACCGTCAGCCTCGAGCGATTTTCGATAGTATTTGATCGCCCTGTTTTGGTCGTCCGAACGTTCCGCGATTCTGCCAAGGTAATATGCAGCCGTTCCATTCTCTGGCTGCAGTTTTTGTGCTTGCCTGAAATGCTTCCTGGCAGACTGAAAACCATTTTGCTTGTAATAGGCAATCCCGAGTTGCCTGTGGTTTCTGGCCAATTCAAGCCTGCTAAACGTACCCGGTGCAGTTTGCTTATAGAGCGCAAGATTGGTTCGCAACAAAGAGATTGCGGTGGGCAGACTGAAATCATTTTGAATTAATGCATAGGCGGCATACAAATTGGCGGCGGCATTATCCAGAGTTGTTCCGGTATGTTTATCGATTTCCGTCTGTAATTGCCGCAGATTCTTGTTCACGACACTGTTGCTGAATATCCATGACGCAGCAATCACATCATCTGCGAGGCCAGAAAAATTGTCCAGATAGAGTTCTGCCAGCTCGGTACGGATGCCTTTTTTTCTGGTGGTGATAATTTCATATACCAATGCATCTGCAACACGTTCGCGCAGTTGGTTCGATAACTTCTGCACCGCGATCTTTTTAAGAACTCGTTGTTGATTAGGCTGGTCCCACAAATAGCGATAGCCATAGTAGGCTGTTAGTACATCTATAGGACTGATGGAGTTGTTACCGAGCAAACCCTGAATTTCGGATCGGATAGTCTTTTTCGTTGCGATGTTGGAGTAGTCTAACTGCAACCTGGCGGCCCATAGACGATGTCTTGCATCGATATGTTGAGGTGATACCACCATCACGCGGCGAAAGAATTTTGCCGCCCTGTCGTATTCTGCCATGGCAAAGTAGGCGCGGCCCGATAGAAAGAGCGCGTCTGTACTTTCGGGATAAAGATCCAGATGTTGATTGAGCAAAGCAATTGCTCTCTTATGTTGTCTGGACTGAATCAGTTGTTCGGCGATCTGGACATGGCTCAATTTATCAGCGGTAGTACTGTGTGTTGATATTGCAGCTGGATAGGTGCAACCTGCCAAGAGCACGGTGCTCAGGGTAAACAGGCAAAGTATTGATATGCGAGTCGACATTATTCCGTCGATATAAATTCCAGAGCATTGCCATCCGGATCTCGACAAAATATCGCGCGTCGACCGGATTTGCTCAGTGTAATGTCTATGTTAGCGCGGACCAGCATCTCTTTGAGTTCATTAAATCCATTTATCAATATCGCAGTGTGGCGATCGCGCCCGCCGTGTTCTGGCCGGTTTACGATGGAATCTGGACTTTCCAGTTGCAGTAAATGAATTTGCTGTTTGCCGATATTCAGCCAGGCCCCCGGGTAACCCAGATCAGGGCGTGATGGGTCCAGCGTCATGCCAAGAATATCGCAATAGAAAACAAGCGAGTCTTCAAGACGACTGACAAGCAGGCTGTTGTGGGCGATGCCTTTATACTGGATCAAGTCATTCCTCCAGGAAACGTGGGTGGGGTTATGGGTAACAAAAATTGTCTGTTTCGTCACAAAATCACGGCCAATTTTCAGCTATCCTGTTATCGAGAAGCAGGAAATTTCAGTTTATAGCCTTTTCACTCATTTTCGCACTGGAATTGTGGTCCTCCTGTCCTAGGATAAAATAGGAGAAGCAGAGTATTGAACGCGTGTAGGCTGGCCCGGGATTATGACAGTTGTGTTTGACCGTCTGACCAAATCGATATCACTTCTGTGGTTGCCAGTCCTGCTATTATGGGCATCTGTCTGGTTTAAGGAAGAGGCGATCGATATCTTGCGGGATATCGGCGTGAAACCCCAGTTACTGTTTTATTCAGTTTGTGCCGCAGGCATTTTTCTTAGCTGGCGGTTTAATCGTAGCCGCATTCTGTTTGCCCTGGTCTCGCTACTGCTCAGTTATGCCTTTATTACTGCTGTCGCCGGAATAGGGCGGGCCGTGGATGAAGGCATGGTATCCCTGGTTATTGGTACCTTGTTGGCATTTAACTTTTTCTGGATCGTGCTCATTCCGGAACGGGGTGTTGTTTCCAGTATGGGGCGGCTTGCCGCATTTATTTTTGCCGTCGAAGCCGGTTTGGTGTTGCTTATACTGTCGGTTCCAACGTTGGCTCCAGTGCTGGATGAAATTCGAGCTTTTCAAACACCAAATCGTATTCCGGATACATCACTGTCATTGGTGACCATCGTCGCGGTTGGTTTATCTACGGCAGTTATTCTTACCCGCTCGATATGGACCCAGTCGGCAATTGATGCCGGGCTACTGGCGGCGCTGTTGGCTGCTACCTTTGGAGTGAATGCCATCGGCATCAATCAGGCAGAGTCATTATTTTTTGCTACGGCAGCGTTGGTATTACAAGTCACCATCATTCGAGATTCCCATGCCCGCGTTTATACAGATGAATTGACTCGTCTTCCGGCCCGACGCGCGCTGGACGAGCAAATGATGCGACTCGGAAAACAGTATGTTATCGCCATGGTCGATATCGATAATTTCAAACGTTTCAACGATGAATTCGGGCACGATGTCGGCGACCAGGCGCTGCGTTTCGTTGCGGCACAGCTGGCGCGCACCAGAGGAAGGGCGCAGGCATATCGTTATGGTGGCGAAGAGTTCACCTTGTTATTTCGCGGTAAAACACTGGAAGAAGTATGGGCATATATCGATCAGGCGCGGGAGCGAATCGACCATGCTTGCTTTACAATCCGCTCGCCTGGCCGACCAAGAAATAGACCGCGGAATCCGAAAGGACCGGATTCCCGAAAAACCATGTCTCTCACCGTCAGCATTGGTGCGGCCCAGCGGGATGCGGAGCACCGATATCCCGAAGACGTGCTAAGGGCGGCAGACAGACAACTCTATACTGCAAAACAGGCAGGTCGGAACAGAACCGCAATCATGGATTTTGGATAGTTTTAGCAGTTACCTTATAGAAGAATAACCATACACTTTACTGCACAGACGTATCAACGAGCTGTGTTATGCTGGCCGAAAGACCCCGACGGGTTACAACCCCTATCCCTGATGACAAACGGGCACGCGCAGATTCCCAAGCAGATAGACTTTCGACGCCAGGCCGCTGTCGCGCTGGAACTGCGACGCGTATTGCCGGCTGACAGCGTATTGACACGCGAGGATGAACTGCATCCCTACGAGTGTGACGGACTTTCGGCTTATCGTGAGTTACCCATGATAGTGGTGTTGCCTTCCACTATTAAGCAAGTGAAGGCAATACTGAAAATCGCCAATGAGCATGCAGTGCCCGTGGTGACACGAGGGGCCGGTACCAGTTTGTCCGGTGGTGCACTGCCGCGACGTGACGGTATCCTGATGAGCCTGGCAAGACTCAATCAGATACTGGACATTGATCTTCTGAATCGAACGGCGCGTGTTCAGCCGGGTGTACGCAATCTGGCGATATCAGAAGCGGTGGCCAGCCATGGCTTGTTTTATGCGCCCGATCCGTCGTCACAAATTGCCTGCTCCATTGGTGGTAACGTTGCAGAAAATGCCGGTGGCGTGCATTGCCTGAAGTATGGGCTGACTGTTCACAACATTCTCTCACTTGAAGTGTTGACGATCGATGGTGAGTGTTTGACGGTTGGCGGTGACGCACTGGATTCACCGGGTTTCGACGTCATGGCGTTGCTAACCGGTTCCGAGGGTATGTTGGGCGTGGTGGCTGAGGTAACTGTTCGACTATTGCCAATTCCGGAAAGGGTGCAGGTTTTGCTGGCCGTCTACGATTCAGTTGAAACAGCGGGCCGGTCAGTCGGTGAGATCATTGCAGCCGGAATTATACCAGCCGGTCTGGAGATGATGGATAACCCCGCGATTCGTGCCGCCGAGGAGTTTGTTCAGGCAGGTTACCCGGTCGATGCAGCTGCCATTCTATTGTGCGAACTTGATGGCACGAACGAAGAAGTATCGTATCAGATACAACAGGTAAGGAACCTGCTGCTCGTCAATGGTGCGGTGGAAGTGCGCACTGCAAAAAATGAGGAAGAGCGTCGCCGTATGTGGGCAGGGCGAAAAAATGCGTTCCCTGCCGTGGGCCGCATTTCCCCGGATTATTACTGTATGGATGGCACAATTCCCCGGCATCGGTTGCCAGAAGTGTTACGACGCATTGCCGAACTATCAAAGCAATACCGGCTCCCGGTTGCCAATGTTTTTCATGCTGGTGATGGCAATCTTCATCCGCTGATACTCTACGATGCCAACGTACCGGGCGAGCTCGAGCGCACCGAGGAATTTGGCGGCAAGATTCTTGAGCTAAGTATTGAGGTCGGTGGCACCATCACCGGCGAGCACGGTGTGGGAATCGAAAAAATAAATCATATGTGCATGCAATTTTCTACTGCGGAATTGTCGCAGCTACACGCAATTAAAGCGGCGTTTGATCCAAATAGTTTACTCAACCCGGGAAAAGCTGTGCCCACCCTGCATCGCTGCGCTGAATTCGGTGCTATGCATGTACATCAGGGCAAGCTACCTCACCCCGATCTGGAACGATATTAGGGCCATGCCCAAAGAAAATAGTTCGACAGATCAGACCGCTTTGCTAACCGAGGCCGTGCGTCACGCGGCTGAAAAAAACACACCACTAATCGTGCAAGGAGGTGGCACCAAGTCGTTTTATGGTCGACTACCCGCAGGACGAGTTCTGGATGTATCTATACACCACGGGATTCTGAGTTACGAGCCTACCGAACTGGTTATTACGGCTCGTGCCGGTACGTCGTTACATGAGATAGAAACGGTACTTGCGGGTAACAATCAAATGATGGCCTTTGAGCCACCCCGATTTGGATCCGGTGGTACGTTGGGCGGGGCGGTTGCCGCCGGACTATCCGGACCTCGACGGCCATACAGCGGCAGTGTTCGGGATTTTGTACTCGGCATCAAGATGATAAACGGGATGGGCGAAGTGCTAAAATTTGGTGGTCAGGTAATGAAAAATGTCGCCGGTTATGATGTCTCCAGATTATTGACAGGTAGTCTTGGCACGCTGGGGGTACTACTTGAAATATCACTGAAGGTATTACCAATACCGAAAGTCGAGCTGACCTTGATTCGTGAGAGCAGTGGTCATGAAGCGGTACGATTGTTCAACGAATTTTCCGGCCGGCCGCTCCCTGTCAACGGAGCCTGTCATATTCGTGATCGTGCCTATTTGCGACTCGCTGGTACCGAGCAAGGCGTGCGAGCAGCACGGTCAAAGGTTGGCGGCGAGCTACTGGGTGACGGCAAAAAATTCTGGGCATCTGTGCGGGATCAAACTCACGCGTTTTTTGAAGACGATACACCGCTGTGGCGATTTTCCGTACCCGGCGCATCAGCGCAATTCCCCCGGCAAGGCCAGCAACTGATCGACTGGGGGGGCGCGCTGCGCTGGCTGAAGACAGACGAGAACCGGGAGGTGTTGTTTGATCTTGCCGTGGCCCAAGGCGGACATGCGAGCCTGTTTCGAAATGGTAATCGGCATGAAGAAGTATTTCAGCAACTGTCGCCGGCAATGATGAAAATCCATCAAAAGCTAAAACAGAAATTCGACCCCGACGGCATTCTCAACCCGGGTCGTATGTACAAAGCCTTTTAGCCCATGCAGACTGTATTGCCACCGGATTTCAAGGCCACGGAAATCGGCCGCCAGATTGATTCCATTTTACGTTCCTGCGTACATTGTGGTTTCTGTAATGCCACGTGTCCCACTTACCAGTTACTGGGGGACGAACTTGATGGCCCGCGTGGTCGTATTTATCAAATCAAGCAAATGCTGGAGACGGGGAACGCTACACGTTCGACACAAATACATCTGGATCGTTGTCTGACATGTCGTAATTGCGAAACCACTTGCCCGTCGGGTGTGCAGTATTCCCGCCTGCTGGATGTTGGCCGATACTGGCTGGCCAAAAAAATTCCCAGGCGAGGCCTTGACTCAATGTTTCGCAAACTACTGGTATACTTATTTTCTTCCTCTACGCGGTTCACAGTAGTATTGCGCCTGGGACAGCTTGTGCGCCCACTTCTGTTTGGCGAACTGCGTAGAAAAATTCCAAAGTACCAGCAGGCGAAGCCTTGGCCAACACGCCAGCATAAAAGAAAGATGATTGTATTGTCAGGCTGTGTACAACCTGGTATTGCCCCTGACATTAATCGGGCGGCGGCACAGATACTGGATCGCCTTGGGATCCAGCTTGTTGACAGCGCAGAGGCTGGTTGTTGCGGTTCCATTAGTCAACATGCAGCGATGGAAGAGGGTGCACGTATTTTAGCCCGCACCAACATCGACGCCTGGTGGCCACTGATCGAGCAGGGAGCCGAGGCGATTGTAATGACTGCCAGTGGCTGTGGACTTCACATAAAGGATTATGGACACCTGCTACGTCACGATAAGGACTATGCCGACAAAGCGCAGATGGTCGCATCCATCACGCGGGATATTGCTGAGGTTGTGGAGAAAGAGGACTTGTCAAAGCTGCAACCAGGGAACACGACGCTACGCATTACCTACCATCCACCTTGTACGTTGCAGCATGGGTTGCGGCTGGGTGGCAAAGTTGAGGCGCTATTAGGCAAACTGGGCTATCAGTTGACACCCTTCGAGGAGCCCCACCTTTGCTGCGGCTCGGCGGGTACCTATTCCATCCTGCAACCGGATATCGCAACACAACTTCGTCAGCGGAAACTGAATGCCATGCAAAAAGGGCAGCCGGACGTATTGGTTACTGCAAACATCGGTTGTCAGGTTCATTTGCAGTCCGGTACGCGAATTCCGGTTAAGCACTGGGTCGAGTTGCTGTAATCCAGGCGGGTACCGCAATTCTCCCAAATTCAGTAGGTCCATTGCCATTGCGGATTGAATGGCGCAGCCAGAATCGTATACTCTCTGGCCGTTTTCATCATAAAAATCAAGAGCCATGACAATCACATCTTTCGTTCCACCGTTGCGCACGTTGATGGGACCTGGTCCCTCGGATGTACACCCTCGCATACTGGGGGCGATGGCCAGACCCACCATTGGCCATCTCGATCCCGCTTTCGTCACCATGATGGAGGAGTTGAAGGCAATGCTGCAGTACGCCTTCCAGACAAAGAACGCACTGACCATACCGGTATCGGCACCCGGCTCTGCCGGCATGGAAACCTGTTTTGTAAATCTGGTAGAGCGCGGCGACACGGTCGTGGTTTGTCAAAACGGCGTTTTCGGCGGACGTATGAAGGAAAACGTCGAACGCGTCGGGGGTAAGGCCATCATGGTGGAAGACGACTGGGGCCAACCAGTCGATCCGGAAAAGCTGGAGGATGCACTAAAGGGAAATCCGGATGCAAAAGTAGTCGCCTTTGTGCATGCCGAGACATCGACCGGCGTACAGTCCGACGCAAAATTGCTGTGCGAGATATCCCGTCGACACGATTGTCTGACCATTGTTGACGCCGTGACCTCTCTTGGTGGTACGCCGGTCAAAGTCGATGAATGGGGAATCGATGCTATTTATTCGGGCACGCAGAAATGTTTGTCCTGCGCGCCGGGCCTGTCACCAGTATCGTTCAGTGAACGCGCTGTCGAAGCCATCAAGGCTCGCAAGCATCCGGTGCAAAGCTGGTTTCTCGATCTCAATCTGGTAATGGGTTACTGGGGCAGCGGCCAGGCCAAACGTGCCTATCACCACACGGCACCGATCAATTCACTTTACGGTTTGCATGAGGCGCTGGTTCTGCTGCAGGAAGAAGGACTGGAAAATGCCTGGGCTCGGCATGACAGAAACCATCATGCATTGCGTGCCGGCATGGAGGCGATGGGCTTGTCGTTTCTGGTTGACAAGAAATATCGTTTACCGCAACTGAATGCCGTTATGGTGCCGGAAGGTGTTGACGAGGCTGCCGTGCGCACCAAGCTGCTGAACGACTACAATCTGGAAATTGGCGCCGGTCTGGGCACCCTGGCGGGCAAGGTATGGCGCATTGGCCTGATGGGGCACGCCAGCAATATGAAAAATGTTATGTACTGTCTGGGCGCGCTGGAAGCGGTATTAATCGAAATGAACGCACCTATTGAAACCGGCGCCATTACGGCTGCACAGCAGGCCGTCGCCTGAACTGGAATGGACAAACCGAAAATCACCACCGCGATCCCGCAGCGCCGGTATCAGTTTGGTGAATACGGTGTCACTGTGCTGGGGGAGATCGAATCGCCCGATGCGTCCAACTACACCTTCATTCTGGCGATGGTGAAAGAAGGTGATTCGGAACCATCAGTCTATGTGATTTGCGACCGCCGCCGCCGTGGTGACTATGCCTATCGCATGCGACTCGTGATGGCCGGTTTCAATGAAACCATGGGTGAGTCGGACGATTGGGATAATCTGGACGCCTTTTGCAAGTTTGCCCTTCAAGTTGCAGCGAGGGCGCTTGGCCTGAGTGACGAAACGCCGCATCTGCTGGCCTGATCCTTTTCAGCCTTCCTGTAACAGGTTCCTCAGATCAATGACGGCGGCATTGGCCCGCGAAATATAGTTTGCCATGATCAGTGAATGATTGGTGACAACGCCAAAACCTCTGCCGTTTAGTATTATCGGACTCCAGATGGCTTCTTGTGTTGCTTCCAGTTCACGTATCACCTGGCGCAAGCTGATAACGGCATTTTTTTTCCGCAATACCTGACGAAAATCTATTTCCGCCGCTTTGAGAAAATGGATCAATGCCCATGTAGAACCCCGGGCTTCATAAAATATATCATCGATTTCCAGCCACGGTGTCTTCACTATCTGTGCGGCTGGTTCGGGCGTGGATTGTTTGGCAGCCGTATCACCGGCAAGATTGGTATTAATGCGAATACGACCGACACTTGCCGACAGGCGCTGCGACAGGCTACCAAGACGCTTGCCAATCGTTGCCAGCCAGTCATGCAGGTTGTCAGCACGGGCAAAAAACTGGGTGTTGGTACGCCTGGGATCAGATAAGCGATGGAAATATTTTTCTACCGCTTCAATGCCATCGCGATACTTGCTCTCGCTTGGCGGGATTAACCAGGAGTCATTGTCAAAATTAAAATGTGCTTCCGCTTTGGCCAGGTCAAGATCTTCCAGTGATTGCGACTGCGAACGACTCATATCGTTGCGTAACACCTTGGCAAGGTCACGCACCTGCACTAGAACACCGAATTCCCAATTGGGTATGTTGTCGAGAAAAACGGTTGGCGGAGTTACATCATTCGACAAATAGCCACCGGGTTTGTTGAGAAGGGTATCGACAACGTGTATCAGGGCAGCCGCGGTGGTTTGGCCAGTCACCAGCTCTTTCTCGTTGTTTTTAAGCAGTTTAACCGCCGCCTGGCGCACATCGAACAAGGCCGGTTCACGACTCCAGTACATTGCTAAAACGGTAAGCGCCAGTGTTACCGTAACCAGCACCAGACCGATCGTCCAGTTCAATCCCTTCAGCTTCCACGTTCGCGGGTGATACAGGTCAAGTAATCGCGAGAACGACTGGCCGAGGGTGCTCATCAATCGGTTTAAGAGGACTTTGAAACTTATCACTGTTTACTCCCTGATACGTGGCCTGAATGTGTAGAAATTTATTCCCCTTTTTGGGAAGCGCTATTGCGGTGTGTTGGTCGTATAATACTCTAATCGAGGGCAATGTTTTGCGAGTGGAATATGGTGGAACTAATCGAAATATCAACCGCCAAACAGGGATTGTGCGATATTACTCGCGAAGTGCAATCGGTTGTGACGCAGGCAGGTGTGGAGATGGGGCTGTGTACCGTTTTTGTGCAACATACTTCGGCCAGTTTGACGATACAGGAAAATGCGGATCCATCCGCACGCCACGATCTGGAGCAGTTTCTGAATCGACTGGTACCCGAGAGTGATCCTCTCTATACGCACACCATGGAGGGGATTGATGACATGCCGGCACATATAAAGTCTGTACTTACCTCCACCACGCTCTCTATCCCTGTTGCCGACAATTGTCTGCTGCTCGGTACGTGGCAGGGAATCTATCTATGGGAGCATCGTCACTGCGGTGGCGAGCGTCGTATCGCGGTTCATGTGGGGTAATAACGTGATCGGCTGACGTTACTCCAGCGATACCCCTGGCGGGGCCTGGTCTGGTGGTCGTAGATCGTGACGACTGATGATGCGCCAGTTAGGGACCGCCAGTGTTATATGTACAAGGTAAAGTTTGTCGACCATTGCGCTCCCGGGCAGTTGACTGTGTATTTCCTTGCCCATGCTCATGCATTCCTCGCGAGAAGATGTTCCGTAGTGCAGACTGATGTGTGGCTTGAAGTCGCCGCCTGAACTTTTTGATAAAGTTTTGCTTGCGCGTTGATAAGCCAGAAGGAAACTGGCTGAATTTTCCAATCGCAGATAAAAATTCCGGAAGTAGTACGGCTCCATGGCCAGTCCCGTCGCCGTGGCGCGAAATGCTGTTAGCTCATTGGAGAGCTGGCGCGATTTTGCTACCAGATCCTCTTCCTGTCCTGACAAGGCGCTCAACAGGGTAACATGCGGCGCAAAGCGAGGACCGGGAAATCGCTCGCTGAGGTAATCGATTGCCTCGGCAAATTGCCGTTCTGCGGTGGTATCCGGGACAAGCCAAAGTGAGTAGTGTCCACCGAGTTGTTGTTCTTCATTATTTTCCGTTGCTTCCATGATTCCCTGATGCGGATTATTCCTGCCATTAAATTAGAATATACCAATTACTGCCATTCACTGAAGTGGAATTAGGCAAATCAGACCACGTTACGGGATATTCTAGGTCAGGCAACTACGGGCAGATAGTCTGAGGGGTCAAAATCGCAGACATTCTCATCCAGCACCCTGGCGATCTCCAGGGTCTCACCATGCCGATTGCGGTGTTTATCCATGTTAACCACCAGAACATTGTCAAGTCTGGATGCCGCCGGGTCCTGAACAATGGCGACATGTGGTTTCAGTCTGCGGGTACGGTTTAGTGCCACCACTACGCCAACTTCCCCAGAGCGCATTTCCACGATACTGCCAATGGGGTAGATGCCCACACATCGGATAAACTCTTCAACGAGATGAGGATGAAACATCTTGCCTCGCTGCTCGTACATTACTTTCAGCGCAGTGTGCACGGGCAGGTGTTTGTGTCCCGGGTGGGAGTTGATCAACCCGTCAAAGACATCAACAATTCCGCCAATATGTCCGAACTGGCTAATCTCGTTACCAGACAATCCAGATGTATATCCGCTGCCATCAAAGCGTTCATGATGAAGGCGAACGAGTTCAACTGAAGCCGCCGGAATTTTCACCGCGCCCTCCAGAATAGCGACTCCATCGGCTACATGTTTTCGGTATATCCGGGTTTCCTCCACATTGAGCTCATATCCGCACTCAAGAATTTCGATTGGCACGCGGGTTTTACCTATATCGTGTAGCAATGCACCGATTCCCAGATCATGTAATTGTCGTTGTTCCAGTCCCAGGTGTCGGCCCAGTACCAGTGCATATATGCAGCAACGCAATCCATGTTGGGCCGCACTGGCGCGCACCCCCTTCATTCTGGTGAAACAAACTAGCGCATCGGGATTACGGACAATGCTGTTGGTAAACTCCGACACAACGTCATGGGTGGCAGAGACATCAAGACTATGTCCCTGACGTAGCTGGCACATCAAATCTTCAATCAACTCGACCGCCTGGGAATGAACCTCTTGAATGGTGCGAATCTCTTCTTCCAGTGTGACAAGGTCACCGTAACGACTACTTTTACGTCCGGGGGCAACGAGTTTTTTTAGCAGCGCAAAGTCGACTTCGGGTCGTTGTAAATGGGTGAAGCCGGTGTTTCTATGGTTGTCCGATACCTCAAAGAAGGCTTCCAGGTCTGTTTCAATGTAGAGGTGGTCGCAATGCCGCGCGAGCAAATTTACCTGGTCGATCGATTCCAGGACGAAACTTTGGGTGACAAATGGTGAATCCGGCCATTGGCGATCAAGCTCGCTGACGTACATACCAAGCCTTAACTCTTCTATTTTGACGCGTTTTCTCATGCGCGTTCTTGTTCCTCCAAAAGATACCTAAATAAAGCAGCAAGTATTGGGCCAAGTATGACAATTGGTGGCTGAATGGTTGATTAACGCTATTGGGTTTGGTAAGTACCTGATTCCTAGAGGATCATTGTAGTTAGTTGTAGTGATCAGACGTGCCGGGAGTATCCGGGCGTGCTCGTGGCTAGTGATTTCAGATTATTATCGACACCACCAGGTGCCACCTTTCTTTTTGGTATCCTTAAAAACAAGATGGTTGGACAGGGCTTGTGGCACCCGGAAAACACAGTTAACGTTGCTTCTTCGAAAATCTTTCTGTGGCCAGTCTCAATATGCCAGGTTATCAACTGGTCAAGTCCCGTTTGCAACAATCGTTGCCCAGTGGCACCGTCCGTTGTCACCTGTGTCTCTGGCGCTGCAAGGTGGGTCACGGGCAACGTGGTTTTTGTCAGGCGCATGTCAATCGTGATGGTGTGCTTTACAACCTGTCGTATGGAATCCTCTCTGCCATTGAGATCGGATCGATCGAGAGTAAACCGGTGCGGCACTATCAACCCGGTAGTTCGGTCCTCTCCGTTGGCAGTTATGGCTGTAATTTTCGTTGTGGCGGTTGTCACAATCTCGAGATTTCATGGGGTGTATCTGCGCTGGATGACCTGGCGCGAGGCCAGTCAAATGCTGCATTTGCGACACCTGCGGAACTGATCGAAGTTGCGCAGCGGTACGGTGTGGATGGAATCGCCTTTACATATTCCGAACCGGCTGTCTGGCTGGAATATGTGCTTGATGTTGCCAGGCTGGCGCGCGAGGCTGGTTTGTACACCGTTTATGTCAGCAACAGCTTTGTTACCGATGAAGCATTGCGAGAGCTGGCGCCGTGGATGGATGTACTTTGCTCCGACATCAAGAGTCTGGAAGACAGTTTCTATAAAGACATCTGTCGAGTGGCCTCGGTTGATCAGGTGTTAGCGTCCATCCATCAGGCCCATAAACTGGGTATTCATGTCGAGACCCGCACCAATGTCATTCCGGGACGAAACGATGACCCAGCGATGCTGAAGAATATCGCTCAGTGGATTCACAATAATCTTGGCGAGCAGAGTCCGTGGCACATCACCCGATTTTTCCCGGCCTATAAATTGAGTCACATCGAAGCGACTCCACCAGAGGTGCTGTACATGGCGCGCGATCTGGCTGACGAAGTTGGACTGAAAAACGTCTATGTCTACGACGATAAGGGTTGCGATTGTGCGACGAATAATTTGCCCGTCTCGTCGTATCTGACTGGCGACGCTGATGAAGTCCACCAGTTAAAAAAGTGCGCGTCTTCTTGTTGTGGTGATGAAGGCATCCTGTTAAAAAAATATGAGTCTTCAGCAGTCTAAACAAAACACCCTCAGTGTTTTGTTGTTATTACCCAAGGAAAGCTATCGCTGCGATGAATTTCTGCAGGCCGCCGATGCACTGGGAATCGAAGTCATTGTTGCCAGGAATCTGTGCCACCGTCTGGCAAGTAATTGGAAGCTGGACAGGCTTCTTTCGCTCCCGTTCGATAACCCGGAAGCAGCCGCGCAGTTGGTGCAACAGGAGTTGGCAGGGCAGGCACCCCAGGCCGTTATTGGCGTTGATGATAGTGGTATTGAGGTCGCGGCCGCCATTGCCGAAGCGTTACATGTCGAGAGCAACACACAACTCGCCGTGGAAACGCTGCACGACAAATATCGCTTCCGGAAATTGCAACAGCAGTTAGGACTACCGTTCCCGGCATTTAGTCCAATGCGGATTTCCGGTCACCGGATTAACCGGGAACATAAAATAGATTTTCCCGTTGTCGCCAAGCCAACCCGACTTTCCGGCAGCCGTGGTGTGATCCGTGTGGATGCAGCGGAAAAACTGGATGAAACAATTGATCGAATTGGTGACATCATTCACCACAGCAAGGTGAAATCATCCGGCATCAGCCTGCTGCTCGAGCAATATCTTGATGGCAGTGAACATGCCCTGGAGGCCATGATGGATAAGGGCGAGGCCAAAGTACTCGCCATTTTTGACAAACCGGATCCCCTCGAGGGGCCTTACTTCGAGGAAACGATTTACCTTACGCCGTCGCACTTGTCGCAAGATATCCGGAGGGAATTTCAGCGACAGGTAGAATTAATTTGTCAGCAGGCGGGAATTCTGAATGGACCGGTGCATGCCGAGGCACGTGTGCATCACGATACTGTTACTTTACTGGAAGTCGCACCACGCAGTATTGGCGGTTCCTGTGGCAAGGTATTGCGTCATGCACTGGGTATGAGTCTGGAGGAATTAATACTGCGCTGCGCCCTGGGTGAAGTTGTTCCCGACTTTAATCATTCCGGTCCAGCGGTGGGTGTAATGATGTTGCCGGTTCCGATGGCCGGAATATTTAATGGTATCGATGGCATAGAACAAGTACAGGTCATGCCCGGCATCGAGTCAGTGGAGGTAAGTGCACGTTCGGGGGATCGCGTAATACCGTTACCGGAGGAATCCACTTATCTCGGGTTCATTTTTGCTTCTGGCGAGTCGCCGGAGTCTGTTGTTTCTGCTTTGCGAGCGGCAAAAGATAAATTGCGAATCAGGATTAAGCCAATATTAAAGGTAACGGCCTCCGGCGGTCAGGCTGGATTGTCCAATTTGTAATTCCGGTTTTGTTGAGGAATCAACTTTTTCCTTATGGAAAAGTCTCGCTACCGACAGGGCGATTGCTTATCTTTTCAGGCCTATCAAGCCACATCATTACCAATGTCGATAGCGTGCGCGTTGTCCTTTTCGGTGTCTACTTGTTGCTTCAGCCAGGTTCGGCAAAGATTCAGGTATTGTTTCCGAAAGTACATAAAACGGTGCTTCATTCCTGTCACTTGACATGTTTACAGGTGGTTTTACGGCGTAAAATACCCTTTTTGGCTTGCGTACTACCATATTCAGGCTAGAATCATGTAAAGCCGGGAAAGACCCGCGAATAAGAATAATATCGGCAACTTCGATATCTACGCCGAAAACGGGAGGGGAGCACCTTACTAGATCCAGAAATTTGGATTGGCCGGTTCTGCGGACGCAGGACTCTACCCGGTTGCACTCAAACGCATGCACGATATCGATAAACTCAAATCCAATTACCTCGATATTGTCGACCAACTCGTTGAAAACGGTGGTCCGTCTGAAACGCAGTATTCTCTGTATGAGTCAGTTATTAACCATATTTACGAAATTTCCCACGGTCTTACCTCAAATCCGGAAATAATCGACGAGTTCCGTGAGCACCTCGGTTCTTCTCTATCCCATTCAACGCTGCAAGGACTGGCATTTTTCAAGCCTCGCGGTTACGCGGGTGACTTTAAAATAATTGATCGCATTTATCAAAACTGGGTTTCTCCTGATCCTGATATGGAGAAGTGGGACAAATTCTTCCAGTCCAGACTTGCCCCGCTGGCAGTGCGCAATCGCAAGAACTACCTGGTCGATCTGGTGAAGAAATTGAGTACAAAAATTCCGGCACTGCAGGTACTGGACGTGGGTTGTGGACCGTGCCGTGATATCAAGGAATGTCTCGAGACCGTCGAGGAAGATGTACAATTTACTTGTGTCGAAATGGACAGTCTCGCCATTGATTATGCCAGGAATCTTCTCGGCCCGGTTAGTGACCGTATTAAATTCTATCAAGGTCACGCATTGAAATCGGACATCAGCGAATATTTTGATTTGGTCTGGTCTGGTGGATTGTTTGATTATTTTAGCGATCGAATTTTTGTTTTTGGACTTAAACGGCTGATAAAACATGTAAAGCCTGGCGGGCGTCTTGTCGTTGGAAATTTTTCAGTTAACAACCCAACCCAGAAATATATGGAAGTTGTTGGCGACTGGTTTCTAAACTATCGTACTGAGCAGCAACTAATAGAGTTGGCACACAAGGCCAACCTTAAATTTGTAGATATTTCCGTAGATAAAACTGAAGATGGGGTAAATTTGTTTTTGATTCTGCAAACGATCGAACAACCTCCAACAAGGCAAATGGCATGATCGAGTACGAGAAGTGGCAAAACAGTTTTTTGCTTGACCGCATCCCGATAGGTCGCTGGCTTGCCGCCGCAGGTATGGTCGCGTTTGTACCACTTGATTCTATTGTTTATCCTGAGTATCTCGATCAACTGGTAGTCATACGCTTTCTTGGCGTGTTACTTCTCGCTTCAACTTTACTGCTGGACCATACAAAACTCGGTAAACGTCACCCATACCTGATACTACTGTTTATCCCCTGGGCTGCAAATTTCCCTATAGCCCATATGACGGCTATCACTGGGGGGTTTATTAGCAGCTACTACCTGGGAATGGTGCTGGTACATATTGGCATGGTCGCCATATTCCCGGTGCGATGGCGTATCCACATTATTTCTCAACTGGGCACTATCGCCTATTATCTCGGCGCCAATCTGTTTTTGGGGACAGCAGAAATCGATCAAGCTAAAGTATTTGAAAACCTGTTTTTCATGTTCTGGTTCTTCTTTCTGGGGGATGTTTCAATCTTTTTGTACGAAATACTCCACAAACAGAACTACGCTTCCCAGGATGTACTTGAAGACGCGTATTCACAGCTTAGCGAACGCGAACGAATGAAGTCGTCTTTTTTTGTTCGGCAAAATAGCAGATTGAGAGAGCTCTTGGGTATTGTAGTAAATCGTGGCAACGATTTAAAAATTCAATCCGCCAAAGACAATTTACCTCACTATGAGAAGCTCTTGCGTTCAATCACACACGCCAACTACGAACTCCAGGGTATTATTACCGACTTTCTTGATATGTCCCTGATTGAGATAGGAAAGCTGCAGCTACTTTTCAGTAACTTTAGTGTTGCGCAGTTACTTCAGGACATTCAGGGAGACCTCGCGGCACATGCCAAGTTTCACAAGACCCAGATAAAGACCAGTTATTCAGACAAACTGGGGGTAGTTCGGTCAGATCCGAAACGCGTGCGCCAGGCTATCCACACGATTCTTCTTTTTGCGATTAGAAATACTGAAAACGGTAAAATAAACATTGATGCAAAACGGGAAGAACTGGACGGAACTGACTTGATCACGATCACAATTGATGACAACGGTATCGGCATGGCACCTGAACAACGGGCACGTTTTTTCCTGTCCTATATACCCGATTCCTCGGATGTGGGTGGAAGCGGCTTGCAACAATCACTTGCGCGCATGATTCTCCGTCTTTTGGGGGGTGATATCGAAGTCAGTGGAAAACTTGGCAAAGGCACTACTTTCATAATACGCTTACCTCTGGAAGCACCCGACCCCTACGCAGACGTATACGAATAGCCTGTACCTGCGTCCGAAAGCGGACGGCTGACTACCTGATCCTGTTCCAGGCATCAAGTGCCGCAACTTTGTAAGTTTCAGCCAGCGTGGGGTAATTGAACACGTTTTCCACAAAGTACTCCAGCTTGCCACCAAGAATCATTACGGCCTGACCAATATGGATAAGTTCGGTGGCGCCTTCACCGACAATATGAACACCCAGTATGCGATGGTTGTTGATGTCGACCAGAATTTTTAGCAGTCCCTCACAAAGTCCAAGAATTTGGCCGCGGGCGGTTTCGTGGAATCGAGCTATGCCGGTTTCAAATGCCACTCCGTCCTTAACAAGTTCCTGTTCAGTCTTGCCGATCATACTGATTTCAGGAATCGAGTAGATGCCATAAGGGAAGTGCTGCGGCATTTTGATTCGGGAATCGTTAAAGGCATGATAGGCTGCAATGCGGCCCTGTTCCATTGATGTCGAAGCCAGACTGGGGAATCCAACCAGGTCACCGGCGGCATAGATGTGTGGCACGTCGGTCTGGTAGTTGTCATTGACCGTAAGTTGATGACGGTCTGTTGCCTGCAAACCCGCATTTTCAAGTTTCAGGGCAGAGGTGCAACCTATGCGGCCAGCAGCAAACAGCAGCACATCTGCAGTAACGCTGCGGCCGGATACAAAATGAACTTCGACTTTTCCGCTGTCTGTGTGACTTATGTTTTCGAGCTTCTCGCCGAGCATCAAGCGCATGCCGTTTTCGCGTAAAAGGTGAGAAAACTCGTCCATCACATCGTGATCAATAAACGACAACATACGGTCGCGCTCGTTCACAAGTGTCACATCGATGTCCAGTGTCTTGAACATGGAGGCATATTCAACGCCGATGACACCTGCTCCATAGACGATGATACTGCGTGGGATCGATTCGATGCGTAACAGACTGTCGCTGTCCAGTACCGTGGAATCATTAAAAGGAATATTGTCAGGGCGCCGGGGGTGGGTGCCGGTAGCGAGAAATATTTTATCAGCGGTGTACTTCCTGGTCTCGCCGTCGCGCAGTTTTACGTTTATTATATTGGCATCGGCAAAACTGGCTTCGCCGGTAATGACTTCTACGCCATTACGGTAAAGCTGGTCATTAATTACCTCGATCTCATGGCGAATGGTAAATTGCAGGCGCTGAGCGAGATCATCTATTGTGATGGATTCCTTGACTCGATAATCGCGGCCGTAGAATCCACGCTGGCGCCAGCCAGTAAGGTATAGAATTGCTTCACGCAGGGTTTTGCTGGGGATAGTGCCGGTATGGACGGTAACGCCGCCGACAAGGGAGCGACGCTCAATCAATACCACTTTTTTGCCAAGTTTCGCCGCCTGAATGGCGGCACGCTGCCCCGCGGGGCCACTACCAACCACCAGATAGTCTACTTTTCGCATCGAAGTTTTAGCCCAATCGCGTACTGAGGTCGGCTTCCGCAGAAACCTTCATGCGCAGCAGGTCTTCTGCTATACGTACCCAATTGGCCCCGGGGGCGGTAATAACATCGGACACGGCCTTGGAAAATCTGGCGTAGACAAATTCCTGTTCCTTTCGCAACAGTTGTGCAACATTTTCCAGAAACGATATTAGTCCTTCGATTTGTCCCAGCTTTCTGCGTTTTGTTCGCACATCCTCGTCTTCTTCCTTGGCCAGGAAATAGGCTTTCGTATTTTTCTCCATCGGCATTATTGCGCGATTGAATTTCTGGAAATCGAGTGTAAACATTCCGTAGGAGTGTTGGTAAAGTCGGAACAGCTCCTGAATTGGTTGCTTCAGGATGGAGAGGCGAGGGTGCTTTACCACAGCGGCGTTATAGATCGAGAATACATCGTGGTAATCAGATTCCTTGAACGGTTGATATCCTTTTTCCTGTTCACGCATATCCGGATTCATGGCGAACTGACACATTAACTGAAATTTGCTTATTAGTGACTCAATTTCAGCAAGCGTATTTCTGGCCTCTCGCTGCGCGTACCCGAGATTTGTTTCCGTTTCGCCATAGTCAAATGTTTGGATAACTTTCTCCTTGATCTTGTTCTCGGTCGCTCCTTCCCTTCCGGGCCCGCCAGAAAATCGATTTTTGAGTCGCTGCCTGGCCTCTTTGGCAATGCGAAACATACTGGCATACCGTGCTTCGCGTTCTTTAACGTCGCGGTAAGTGTACATCCGACGCTCGAACTCTTCGACGTTATTGACAAACTGTCCCGAGAACTCAAGAAAAGGACCGATAAAATCTGCATTTTCCTCGGCGTTGATTTCAAGCGACTGCAGTTGTTGCTTGAATCCATCAATTTTTCTTTTTATGGTTTCAGTGCTTTTGGTGATACCGCTGAGGACAATAGACATGTCATTAAAGGTCTGGTTGAGAGCCTTGTTGGTTCTAAGAATATCGATCAACTTGCGCAGCATGGTTTCTTCGCCGGTGGTGCGCAGGAACAATGCCTGCAAACTTTTCCTGGCATCCTCGAGCTGCTCGTCATTGAGCAAGTCATGCTCATCAACAAAAAGCAGTGCGATCATCGAGATCAGTGATTCTTTCTGCTGTCGATCGAGAATTTTCGCCTCAGGGCTGCCGCTGGTTTCTGATGGTTGCATATAGTGTTTGTGCTGGTGCTCAGTGGATATCGCTGGTATCCATAATATATAGCATTTGAGCAGTGGTGCTGCAGACGCCAAATATTGTTTTGTGCCCCACTATCACTTTCAAACCCGGTGGATCGCAACGACCTCCTAAAATCTCTCTACTTGCAGGGTTTTCCGTTTTTTCGACCCTTATGTAGCCAGGCTGGCGGTCTCATTGTCAGAGTGGGCTGGTCTGCTCGAACTTTTCCCGGGTGACAGAGTCGGAAAGGTTGCAACTGCCTGTCCCGGTGTGCTTTAAACGAGAACAAGATGACAATACTGATCAAAAAGGCTGCCAACATTCGTCCGTCCGAGATTACCCGGAAAGATGTCTATCTGAAACGTCGCCAGTTTCTGCAACAGGCTGGTCTGCTCACCGTCGGGGCTGCGTTGCCCGGGCTGATGTCCGCGGATGCGTCAGCTGCAACGCGGAAATTGACGGGTATCCGCAAGAGTCGATACAAACTCGACGAGGCCCTGACCCCGTACAAGGACGTCACCACCTACAATAACTTTTACGAGTTTGGCACTGGCAAGGCCGACCCCGCTCGAAACGCGACCCGATTCGTAACGCGTCCCTGGACCGTCACCATCGAGGGGCATGCGCGCAACACCGGAACATTCGATCTGGACGATGTTATCAGGCCTCATCAGCTTGAAGAACGCATTTACCGTCTTCGCTGTGTCGAGGCCTGGTCCATGGTGGTCCCCTGGGTTGGTATTCCCCTGGCCGATGTTCTTAAACGATTCCAGCCAACATCGCGCGCCAAATATGTCCAGTTCGTGACGCTTTTTGATCCTGAGCAAATGCCGGGTCAACGCAGCTTCCTTGGCGGTGGATTAAAGTGGCCATATGTCGAAGGTCTGCGAATGGATGAGGCCATGAATCCGTTGTCGTTACTGGCGGTGGGTGTATATGGTGAAGTTATGCCAAACCAGAATGGTGCGCCTATCCGGCTGGTGGTACCGTGGAAGTACGGTTTCAAATCAATTAAATCGATCGTTAAAATAAAGTTTGTAGAAACGATGCCGGTTACAACATGGAATCTTTCTGCCCCCCGTGAGTACGGTTTTTATTCAAACGTTAACCCACAGGTTGATCACCCGCGCTGGAGTCAGGCCCGCGAGCGTCGTTTGGGCGGCAGCAGTTTTTTTGCTCCCAAGATTCCTACCATGATGTTCAATGGATACGCGGATCAGGTCGCACAAATGTATGCGGGCATGAATCTTAACAAGAACTTCTAGATACGATTATGCAGCCAAACACAAAACAGTTTATGACCCTGAAGGCAACTACTTTTCTGTTGGCCCTGGTGCCCGTGACGTTGCTGATTTTGGATGCCGCTGGAGGAAATCTGGGCGCGAACCCCGTTGAAGCAATCACCTATCGCACCGGTGACTGGGTGTTGAATTTTCTGCTTATTACTCTGGCAATCACACCTCTTCGAAAAATCACCGGTTGGCACTGGCTACTGCGTTTTCGGCGGATGCTGGGACTCTATGTCTTTTTTTACGTGTTGCTGCACTTCACGACATACATCTGGCTCGATCGCTTCTTTGTATTCGATGAAATCGGTAAGGATATCGCCAAGCGCCCTTACATTACCGTGGGATTTGCCAGCTTTTTACTATTGATACCGTTGGCAATTACATCAACCAATGCCATGGTTCGACGACTGGGTGCGAAACACTGGCAACGTCTGCACAAACTGATTTATGTAATCGCCATCGGCGGCGTCCTGCATTACCTGTGGCTGGTTAAATCAGACATTGTTGTGCCCCTGACGTATGCCCTCATCCTTTCCTTGCTTTTCATTTTACGTGTTCCCGCAGTATCTGCAAAACTTCCTGCAATTCGTTTCAGCGCCAATGGACCTTCACCTTCAAAGGTAATACCGGGCCAGACGTAGATTCCTCCTGTTAGCGCGGGTAGTATGCTGGTCTCGGCATTCTGCATAAAACAATAAATATAAGTCTGGAGGCGGCAGCATCAATGCTCAAACTTAAATTGCACTGGCAAATAGTTATCGCGCTGACTCTGGCGGTGATCGCGGGCACGCTAACAGGCGTTGATGCCGGTGTATTCGGGGTTACTTTCTACTCTGTCTATGAATTTTTCGGTACGTTGTTTCTCAATGCGTTAAAAATGCTGATTGTACCGTTGGTGATGTCCTCGATTATTAGCGGTATGGCCGGTGCCAGCCAGTCAGATGCATTTGGCCGTCTCGGTCTTAAAACTCTGGCTTACTATCTAACGACCAGCCTGTTGGCCATCCTGGTGGGACTACTGCTGGTTAATCTGTACGCCCCGGGAATTGTCGACGGACAACCGGCCAGGGAAGTTCTGGGTCTGAGCGCCGATACCGGTAGCGTGTTGGCAATAACAGAAGGCAAGGGTGCGGGCGATGTAATCGAGGTGTTTTTGCGCATGGTGCCAACCAATGTGGTTGCCGCCGCTGCCAATGGCCAGTTGCTCGGCCTCATATTTTTTAGCCTGTTATTCGGGTTCTTCATGACGCGCATACATGACCGGTATGTCGATACTATGCAGGATTTCTGGCAGGGCATATTCGAAGTGATGATGCGTATTACCGACTGGGTAATGAAATTTGCTCCCATTGGTGTTTTTGCGTTGGTAGCGAAAGTGGTTGCCAGTACCGGATTTGATGCCTTCAAACCGTTGGCGGTGTTCATGCTGACGGTATTATCGGCGCTGGCGGTGCACATATTTTTTACACTGCCACTTCTATTGAAATTTATCGCCCGGGTAAATCCGGTTCGCCACTATCGGGCCATGGCACCGGCGTTGCTGACCGCATTTTCAACATCCTCGTCTTCGGCAACTTTGCCATTGACAATGGAGTGCGTGGAAAAAAAAGCCGGTGTTTCGACTCGCACCTCCAGTTTTGTATTGCCACTGGGCGCAACGGTTAATATGGACGGCACGGCATTGTATGAATGTGTGGCTGCACTGTTTATCGCCCAGGCATATGGGCTGGAGTTGACGCTTGCAACCCAGTTCACCGTTGTGTTGATCGCGTTACTGACATCTATTGGCGTTGCCGGAATTCCTGCCGCCAGTCTGGTGGCGATTGTAGTAATTCTTGCAGCGATTGGCCTGCCAGCGGAGGGCATCGGCTTGATTCTTGCTGTCGACCGTATCCTCGATATGTGTCGTACTGGTGTAAACGTATTCAGCGACTCCTGCGGTGCGGTGATAATCGCACGCAGCGAAGGGGAAGAGACAATACTGAACCAAAACCAGAGTCGGGCATAACCCGCATGTATTGTCAGGAGCGCGGAATCGGGCAGGAAAAGCAAACTATTCTCTTGAATTTCCGCAATTGATCATCAGATAGTTACATTAAACTTCAGGATTCCGGGAGCTCAGGTTTGGAACAATATCGTGGTACAACAATACTGCTGGTTCGTAGAGGCAACAGCGTCGTAATCGGCGGCGACGGCCAGGTATCCATGGGTGATACCATCATGAAGAGCAATGCCCGCAAAGTCAGGCGTCTGTACAAAGATAAGGTTATTGCAGGATTTGCCGGTGGGACGGCAGATGCGTTTACTTTGTTCGAGCGTTTCGAAGGCAAACTTGATAAACACCAGGGCAATCTTACACGCGCTGCAGTAGAGCTTGCGAAAGACTGGCGTACGGAGCGCAGTCTTCGACGACTGGAAGCGTTATTGGCGGTGGCGGACACCACGGCGTCATTAATCATTTCCGGCAATGGCGATGTCATCGAGCCGGAAGACGGGTTAATTGCCATAGGTTCTGGCGGCCCTTACGCGCAGGCTGCGGCACTTGCCCTGTCTTCCAACACGGATCAGGACGCGCGCACTATTGTCGAAAAGAGCCTGGAAATTGCTGCCCAAATCTGTATTTATACCAATCACAATCGCACGATTGAAGAACTGGAGATTGCATAAAATAATGTCGGAAATGACACCGCGAGAGATTGTTCAGGAACTCGACAAACACATCGTCGGCCAGGCCAACGCCAAGCGTGCTGTC
Source organism: Acidiferrobacterales bacterium (assembly GCA_048060695.1). GTDB lineage: Bacteria > Pseudomonadota > Gammaproteobacteria > Acidiferrobacterales > JAJDNE01 > JAZFSZ01. Next base: position 5,768 of record JBGMQT010000004.1, on the reverse strand, counting down.
GCCATTGCGCTGCGCAACCGTTGGCGTCGGTCCCAGGTGCCTGATGAGGAGCTGCGCAACGAAATTACGCCGAAGAATATTCTGATGATTGGCCCAACGGGTGTCGGCAAGACCGAGATTGCTCGACGTCTGGCACGTCTGGCCAAAGCGCCCTTCATCAAGGTTGAGGTCACGAAATTTACCGAGGTCGGTTACGTGGGCCGCGAGGTCGACAGCATAGTCCGCGACCTCGTGGACTCCGCGATCAAAATGACTCGCATCGAGGAAATGGAAAAGGTGCGGCAACGTGCTGAAGATCTGGCGGAAGATCGCGTTCTGGATACCCTGCTACCGCCGGCACGTGAGATGGGTTTTGCGGCTGGCGCCGAAGATGAAACTCGTCGCGATGATGGCACCGCACGGCAACGTTTCCGGAAGAAACTGCGTGAAGGTGACCTGGACGAAAAAGAAATCGAGATCGAGCTGAGTTCTCCATCCATGGGCGTGGAAATTATCGCGCCTCCGGGCATGGAGGAAATGACGGGTCAGTTACAAGGTATGTTCCAGAACATGGCCGGCCAGCGCACCAGCAAACGGAAACTGAAAATCGGCGAAGCAATAAAATTATTGATTGAGGATGAAGCCGCGCGTCTGGTAAACGACGAAGATATCAAGGTCATCGCGGTAGAGCGGGTTGAGCAAGGCGGCATCGTCTTTCTGGATGAGATTGACAAGATCGCCTCGCGATCGGAGGGCAGCGGGCCGGATATATCGCGTGAAGGCGTGCAACGTGATTTGTTGCCGCTGGTTGAGGGGGCAACCGTTTCGACGAAATACGGCATGGTAAAAACAGATCATATTCTCTTTATCGCTTCAGGCGCCTTCCACCTGAGCAAGCCGTCAGATTTGATCCCGGAGTTGCAGGGCCGCCTGCCGATTCGAGTAGAACTGGGGGCGCTTGGTGTTGAAGATTTTGTTCGCATCCTGACCGAACCCGATGCGTCGCTGACAGAACAGTATGCAGCGCTGATGGCGGCAGAAGGAATGACGCTCAAATTCTCCGAGGACGGCGTTCGTCGCGTGGCGGAAGTCGCGTGGCAGGTAAACGAGACGACGGAAAATATTGGTGCGCGCCGGTTGCACACGGTAATGGAACGCCTGCTGGAAACGATTTCGTTCGAAGCCGCTGATCGAGGGGGCGAAACCATTGAGGTGGATGCCACCTATGTGGACGACAACCTGGCGGAACTGGTGCAAGACGAGGACCTGGCGCGTTATATCCTGTAGCCGGCCCTTGCCTGCTGAAACAATATTTTCAAACACTTCTTGAAATTTGAGAGCGTATCCCCATTATTTCTTCATAGCAGTTTCACAGTGGTGCCCCTCCTTTCCAGGATCGGGTACCCGGGACAACGTTGAAATTTAAATGACAGGAGGTGCCCCATGCATCTGGTAACCCGTACCCCAAGAGGCCGTCCATTTGGATGGCTGGATAACGATCTCGATAATATGTTCGAGGGATTTTTTAGTCCTGAGCGAGGATTTGACGATTCCGGTGGCCATGATCTGGTCCCGGCGGTAGACGTCAGTGAGAATGAACTCGAGTTTGTTGTTCGTGTCGAGATTCCCGGCGTTCGCAAGGAAGATGTCAATGTCACGGTAGAGAATGGCGTGCTTACACTGAGTGCCGAGAGCAAGAGCGAAACGGAAGAGAAAGAAGGTGAACGTATTATTCGTCAGGAACGACGCTATGGTAAATACATGCGTAGTTTGCGCCTCGGCACAGACATTGACGAATCCAAAGTAAAGGCAATCCACAAGGACGGTGTATTGCAGGTGACACTGCCAAAAGCGGAGGCAGTAAAACCCAAGCGCATCAGCGTTGATGTTGGCTGACTTCGTCCGGGGTTGTTGCAGAAAAAAGGGCTCCTTGTTTTAGACAGGGGCCCTTTTGTTTTTTATGACAGCTGCTGACATCGTGACACGCTTGCGGTAATGTCGGCCTGATCACAACCAGAAGGCCACAGGATAGTGTCACTATCACCAAAATCAGCCGCCGAGCGGGCGCAAATTCTTGCCGAGGCGCTGCCTTATATCCGACGTTTCCAGGATAAAACTATCGTAGTCAAATACGGTGGCAATGCCATGGTGGACGAGGCGCTAAAGAGTGGTTTCGCACGCGACATCGTCCTGATGAAACTGGTTGGTATGAATCCCGTTGTGGTCCATGGCGGCGGCCCGCAGATAGGCAAACTGTTGGACCAGATTGGCAAAGAGAGTCAATTTGTGCAGGGAATGCGTGTCACTGACAGCGAGACCATGGATATTGTCGAAATGGTCCTTGGTGGACTGGTCAACAAGGAAATTGTCAGTCTGATCAACCAGCACGGCGGCAAGGCCGTAGGGTTGTCGGGCAAGGATGGCGGACTGATCCGTGCGAAAAAACTGGTGTTGCAGTCTACTGCGGACAAAAACATGCCAAGCGAGATAGTCGATATTGGTCATGTGGGTGAAGTCGCATCTATTGACCCGGAGTTGGTAGCGCTGCTGGACACACGTGATTTCATACCGGTTGTTGCCCCCATCGGCATGGGAGAAGACGGGCAGGCCTATAATATTAATGCCGACACGGTTGCCGGCAAGCTGGCCATTACGCTGCAGGCAGAGAAACTGATTTTGCTCACCAACACCATCGGTGTTCTTGGTCCCGGGGATAAATTACTGACGGGTCTTTCTGCGAAGCAGGTAGATGCGATGATTGACGATGGCACGATATCCGGCGGCATGTTGCCCAAAATTAACTCTGCCCTTGATGCGATCAAGAGTGGTGTTAAATCGGCTCACATTATCGATGGTCGGGTACCACACGCGGTTATTCTTGAAATCTTTACCGATGAAGGTGTCGGTACTTTGATTAAGCCGTGATGACAATACGGATGGCAGTAAAATGCGATGCGACCGGTTTCACCGCACCTCTTAAGACACTCGGGAGATAACCGGTGTCCCGTCCGTCCGGTGGCGAGCGAAAACGGGAAATATTGCAAACGTTGGCGAGTTTGCTGGAGGTAAATCAGGGAAACCATATTACTATCGCCATGCTGGCGAAGGAGATTGGTATCTCTGAGGCCGCTCTCTACCGTCACTTCCCGGGTAAAGAACAGATGTTCGAAGGACTTATCGAGTTTATCGAGGAGACCGTGTTCACCCGCATCACCCGGATTCTGGCTGAGTCGTCCGGTGCTGATCACCAGGTTCAGTCCATTCTTTCGCTGGTACTGGGTTTTGCGGATCGCAATCCCGGGCTTACCCGTTTGTTGCATGGTGACGTGCTGGTTGGCGAAACGGACCGGTTGCGCAAACGCATGGCGCAATTTTTCAATCGACTGGAAAGCCAGTTGAAGCAAATTTTACGTGAAGCCAGGCTGGTAGATGAAACACAACAATCTGCCGCTGATAGTGCACGTCTGCTAACGGCCTACCTGGAGGGACGGATTGCCCAATTTGTTCGCAACGGATTTAGTGTGTCACCAATCGATGGCTGGGATGAGCACTGGCATATGTTGCACGGTGTTATTTTTCGCTGACAGCGGAGGTTACCGCGCATACCGGGCAAGCAGGATCTTTTTTCATTTTAATGGCGCGCCATTCCATTGTCGCCGCATCCAGTAACAACAGGCGATTCAGCAGGATGCCCTCCAACCCCAGCAACACCTTGATTGCTTCGGTGGCCTGAATACTGCCAATGATGCCGGCAACCGGTGCAAGCACCCCGTTTTCCGAACAGGTTTCCATCTCCTGTTCACCTTCCGGATACAAACAACGGTAGCAGCAATTGGTATCGCCCGGTACGTAGGTAGATACCTGGCCTTCCATCCGGATGACCGCACCCGACACCAGCGGTGTTCTGGTCTTCACACATACTTTGTTGATTAGAAAACGGGATTCAAAGTTATCGGTGCCGTCAACGACCACGTCGGCAAGTTCCACCTGGTCGGTCAGTTCTGGTTCGGTAAGTTTGTGTCCGATCAGCGTCGAGCTAATTTCGGGATTGATACGATCGAGGCATGCCTTGGCGGACTGTACCTTGGGTTTCCCGATAGACTGTGTTTCGTGAATGATCTGGCGTTGCAAGTTGGATAATTCAACGTCATCGTAATCCACCAGTACAAGATGCCCGATGCCACTGGCGGCAAGGTACATGGCAACCGGTGCCCCCAGGCCGCCCAGTCCCAGTATCAGTACTCGTGAGTTGAGTAAACGCGCCTGCCCGGCAAGATCAACGGACGGCAGCATAATCTGGCGGCTATAGCGCAGCAGCTGGTCGTCGGACAAATCTATATCTGAATTTTCTGTTGTATTCACGGTCTGGTGTTTCTTCAAGTCTACGTAATGGTATTTATAACAGCCGCCCAATGGGCTGCCAAATCGAATTTATGCCTCCCGCCGAATCCGGAATGTTTGTGAACTATTCACATTACGCTGGATTACCAGTCTATTTCCTCTATTCTGGATAACAGTTAAGCGAAGCCCACAGCGACTCATACAATAATTCCAGGGATATCAAAATGGCAAAATATATTCTGGCAGACTCAGCGAACCACACCCGGCGGGGCAATCGAATCTTTCCGGGCCACAGTACTTTTTCATCGCAGACATCAAACAATATCGTGGCCCAGAACGCGCCAGAAATTGGTGGGTCGGCCCTGGTCGCAATCATGCTGAATCCATGGCATGCGCAACTGGAAACCCCCAAAATGCTGGAGCTGCATTTTACGTCGATAGCGATTGATACCAGTGACCCGACAATCAGGATGAGCGTGCGCGAGGTTACTTTACCGGAGATAACCACGGATCAAAAAATTATTTTTGGCCTGATGGTGGTCTCAACGGTTTTCAACAATAACCAGTTCAATCAATGGGCTGAGAAATGGATCGATGGGTCAGACCGAAGTGCTGAATCCGCGGGCAGATTTATTGGGTACCTCGGTAAATATGCCAAGGAAACCCGGGCGATTACTGATTCCCTGATAGCCATGGGAATCCGGGCCTCCGAGCTGGAGAAATTTGGCGGTGAGAACAACGATTTTTGTGTCCGCGCCAGTGAGGCAGTGTTTGCAGCTCAAATGTATGTTGACCGCGCCGATAGCTGGCCATTACTGGCATCGCGCTCTGTCAGTAGCGCAGTGACGGGGCTCGGTACGCGAACCGACCTCGCTGCCATTGCCGAGAAGGCGATCGACGCAGCAAGTCATACCGTGATGCGTACCCGTACCGCCGCCTGATAGCCACAACCAGTCAACAAAAAGGACGCCGAAATGTTTGGCGGGCTTTTTGTTGTGACAGGGAAAACTTACTCAGTTATGGCTGGCGTCCGTATCATCCAGGGGCCGGCCCCGGGCGACCAGCGGGATCAGGCTTATCCTGGCCCATTCGCGCAGCGTTTCGCTGGTAGAGATTTTCGCGGCCAGGGGTGGGCTGATCTTGTAGTACAGTTTGGTGAACAATTGCCCCGGCTTGTTGGTTAGTAAATAGTGATCCCGGAAATGCCTTAATTTCACCACATCCGCTTCCATATCGGTGCCATAGGCGGCCGTAGCGATATAACAACCGCCACCCGTCGCTGCCGGGCCAATGGTGGCAAGGAGTAGTCCCGTAGCGTTGTCAGTGAGATCTTCATCGACTTCATTGCTCCAGACCACGGCGCTGCTGCTTACCGCACCGGCGGTAGTTGCAGAAAGTCTCACCTCAATGTTTCTGGTTTCGCCGTCACTAAAAGCACTACTAGCGGT
>JBGMQT010000003.1:12931-70769 GCA_048060695.1 Acidiferrobacterales bacterium | reverse complement strand
TAGTTCAGGGGGCTCCCTGCGGGTTTGACGATTGTTGATTCCGTTTACTATTCAGGCGTTGAACCTATAACTACCTTGATAGTTTGCTACGGCAAAGTTCCTTCGGTAGCGTTTTCCATCATATTTTCACGGCCAGTTTTCAACAAACTATGCCATAGCTCCATTAAATAGTCGTCAGGATTGCTGCTGTTTTCAATCAGGGTTTTATACAAGAGTACAGCGCCATTAAAACCCTCCGTTTGCCAGACAGTTCCTTTGGGTAGTTGTAACCTGGGCAATGCTTCGGGCAGCGGATAGGCGGTAATATAAAAATAAGGTTCCGCAATTCCCTCATCACCAAGCACAAAGCCAAAATTCATTTGCTTGTCAGCATACTCTTCATTTGCCGGATCCTGATCGGCGATTTTGTCCCCGGGTAGCCACAATAATGACAAGTCAAAATGATGTGGCCAGAGCTGGACAGGACTGGTTTCTTCGCGAATGCCGGCACGAAAGGTGTTCATTGTGGCGGATACTGAATTGAAAACCTCGGCCATGATCAGTGCATGATCTTGCGAATAACCGGAATACTCGGTTGTATTTTCAGGGCTGTCTGTTTTATCCGGGATGGACTGCTTGCCAATGCCATTGGCAACAAGAAAATGTTCGATGCTGTCGGCCAAACTGGAAGCGGACTGCCCTTGTAATTTCTCAGATAAATATTTACCTGTCGAGGTGCGGCATTGAAGCAGACTTTCCCTCAGATTCAGCTCAAGCTCAAAATCTATTTCAGCGTGAACCACGCCGGTGGTCAAACCATTCAATGACGGACGTAGACTGGCATGCCACCAGTGTTTACGTTTAGCCCGGCAGTGTTTCAGCCAGTTACCCAGAATGCGTGCGTAAGCGTGTAACGCATTTTTAGTCTCTGTAATAGAGGGATCATCAAGGGCAGGGTAGTGATCGGTTGCCATACTCATCTCCATTGAATCAATTTAATTTTGATGTGCCGTAACACCACCGTAAGCTACTCCGGTCAGATGTGCCATTTCGCTTTTGAAGGTGGTCAAATCGCCAATCGTAAAATCATTCAAATGTCTATGCCCTGCGGCACGTGCCAGTACGGTCATCAGCTCAACTGCCGCGGACAAGAAACGCGCCAGCCGCTGGGCTGCGATGTCCACCGGTAAGCGGGCGCGCAAATGCGGATCCTGAGTAGCAATGCCAACGGGGCAATTATTGGTTTCGCAGGCACGCATGCCCAGGCAACCAATGGCCTGTATTGCCGCGTTTGATACCGCGATGCCATTGGCGCCCAACGCCATTGCCTTGGCAAAATCGGCGGGATGCCGGAGCCCCCCGGTGATGATAAGTGACACATCGGAAGCATCACTGGTATCCAGATGTCGCCGCGCCCTCGCCAGGGCCGGGATCGTCGGTACCGAGATATTGTCTCGAAAAATGAGCGGCGCCGCGCCGGTACCACCACCGCGGCCATCCAGAATGATGTAGTCCACGCCGATTTCCAGCGCCGCATCGATGTCCTTCTCAATATGTTGCGCCGAGAGCTTAAAACCCACCGGGATACCCCCGGTTTTCTCGCGAACTTCGGTGGCAAAGTCGCGAAATTGACCCAGGTCCGTCCACTCAGGAAAACGGGCGGGAGAAATGGCCGGCTGGCCTTCGGGTAATTCGCGGACCTCGGCAATTTTACCTTTCACCTTGTTGCCGGGTAAGTGCCCACCGGTACCGGTTTTGGCACCCTGGCCGCCCTTGAAATGAAATGCCTGGGCCTTTTGCACCTTGTCCCAGGAAAAGCCGAATCGAGCCGATGCCAGCTCGTAAAAATAACGCGAGTTTTCCGCTTGTTCTTCGGGCAGCATGCCACCTTCTCCCGAGCAAATACCGGTGCCGGCAAGCTCGGCACCTTTTGACAGCGCCACCTTGGCTTCTTCAGACAACGCGCCAAAACTCATATCGGAAACAAATATTGGAATATTAAAATGCAACGGCTTTTTGGCTCGTGACCCGATAACCATATCGGTGCCAACGCTTTCGTCATCGAGCAGCGGTAATTTGTGTAATTGTGCCACCACAAATTGCAGGTCATCCCACTTGGGCAGGCTGTCACGCGGCACACCCATGGCGGCAGCCGGGCCGTGGTGCCCAACTTTAGTCAGTCCGTCGTTTGCAAGTTGACGAATAAATTTGACGTAGGGCTCATCCGGGGTACCGGTGTGATCCTGATAGGCTCCCTGGTAACTATCGCGGTTATAGGGTTGCGGATTTTTTTGGGCCCAATCCTTGATTTCATCTTCATCCACCCAAATCTGGTCATCCTCGACCCAGGCGGTGAATTTGGTCAGGGTTTCGCTGTTGTTATATTCGCTGATACCGGTATCCAGACGATAGTCCCAACCGTGTAGACCACAAATCAAATTATTACCATCAATATGGCCGTCGCTCATCAGTGCGCCGCGGTGCGCACAACGCCCGTACAGCACCGTCACTGACTCATCAAAGCGAACAACAACCAGATCAACTTCCGCCACGAGTGCGTGTACCGGAATCCTATCCTCAAGCTCACCCCACTTCTTTATCGCTATTTTTTTCATATCATACAGATCCTTTTGCCAGGTAGATTTTGAGTTAGAGAGTCCTTATCGTAGCGGATGTTCGTTGACCTGCCGGTTCTCTTCACATTCGCCCATGCCTGCAACGAGTCGACCGTAACGCTTGGCAAAGGGTGCAGCAGTGATGCCGTGCAGTAGTACACTTAATCCAACGGTAACGACGGTGATCGAAAGCAGTTCATTCTGATGCACGAGCTCATATTTTTCCAGAATAAGAAGCACCAACAGAATTGAAGCGAGGCCACGTGGCCCAAACCAGCCCAGAAAAAGTATTGTAGGTAACTTCACTCTGGTGCCGAGAAGTGCAATAGCCTTCGGGACCCGTGACCGTGACTCACCGGGGCAATGAGTCTGGTATAGAAGCCCATATTAGTTAAAGCACCAGCCACTATAAGAGAATCCAGTTGACGGGACAATTGCATCCTGTGTGAGAAAAATATTGGCTTAAGGCCGAATATCCAGCGGCAATTTTGCCGGTAGTGTAAATCGATTGGCTAGAACGGCGCACCAAACACGATTCGCACAGCCTGCACGTTTCCACCAAAACGATACCCTATTCCAAGGCGTGGAATTTTCAGTGCCGGACGATTAATAGAATATTTTAATCCAAAGCTGAAACCGATCTCGTTTTGCATCGCAACGGTAACCGGCGGGTCTTGTGACCGCAGCAGTTTCAGGTTTTTCAAATAGAGAAAATTAACCGCATAGAGATTGATATCCAGTTTTTTGCCGAATAGTTTACCGCCCGTGGGCTGATTGATTTCAATACCGGTATCGAATGATGAAAATCCGGTATCGGCTGCAGTATTCCCGGCAATCAGAAGTCGATTACCGAATCGTGTTTTCTTGCCCAGAAACTTAAAAAGATAGTTACTGTGTATACCTGTGGCATAGATGCCGACGATACTGCCGTCGGAAAAGTTCTGACCAAAACCGAGATCGACAAACGGTGCCAGCTTCCACCTGGCACTAAGTTGGTACTCGAAATTTATACTGGGTACAACTGTCAATGTACCCAGTCGTTCCGGTTGCCCCAGTGCCAACGGTGCATCCGAGCTGAAGTCATACAGGCCAATTGTTACCGGAACCTTGATAGTGATCTCTAGCGTATCAGCAGTATAAATCGGCTTGGGAAATGAAAACGGAATGCCGATAACCTGCACATCGCGACCGGCGGCAGAATACAGGCCCGAACCGAGATAATTGGCGTAGACATAGTCGGATAGCTCCGCGGCGATAACAGGCACGCTGAATATGCCGGGAAGAAGAGCAACAGTCAGTAGTAGTTTTTTCATGCTTAAGGCAGGTCCCACCGAAAACCGACTGAGTAGCTGTTACCAGGCGGGGTTCCATTCTCCAGTCGACCGTCGTCGATCCGGGTCTCCAGATAAATCAGACGTCGGAACTCTTCAAAAGCATATCGTAACCCCATGACACCATACTTCACGCGATAATTAGTGGCCTGCGATTGCCCCACATCGGGCTGTAACCAGTTCCAGCCACCCACCGCCCACAATTTGTTTTTGAGTTTGTAGCGACCATAGACCTCCCAACCCCAACCGTTGAAGTATTTACCTGCGTTGGTGGTCTCCTGGTTTTTTAACCGCGCGACCGTGGTGGCCAGGAGCCATTTTTGCCGGAACCGTCTGATTCCCGTGATGACGGATAGTGCGTCGCCGTCGATACCCGCCGCCGTGATTGCCGCGTTGCCCTTGTTCGGAATGCCGGCAAAGTTCACCGCCAGACCGATTTCCGTGTCCTTCCGGGTTTTTACGATTCCACTCAAGCCGAAGGCAGCGCCGTAACGCGCACCGGCCACTAGCGGAATTTTGCGACCGTATTGAACCTGTGCGTTTAGATTAAACGGTTTTACGTTTATCGCAGCGGGCAACCCATCCACCAGGAATCGTGATTGTAGCGTGTTATCTGCGCGGCCGGTGCCGGTTGCGCCGCCGTCAGTTGTGGCATTAAAGGTCCCCGACGCGCTGGCGCCGGTGCTGTCAAATTCATCGGTAAAACCGGATACCCGGTAATACGACGACCAGTTCTTGCCGAAGGTGGTAATGTGTTCCGGCGTTTCAACACCGATATACATCAGTCGGCTTGCAAAAGTATCCCCCAGCGCCGGCTGCAAATTTAAACCGGCTTCAATACGCCCGATTACCCGTTTCCCGGGCTGATATTGCCACTGTCCAGTGAGACCAAGCCGCGAATTCCGGCTACCGACAAAGTTTTTGAAATCGGTAAATCGATATCGGAATCGTGCACTGCCATAGGCGCTGATACCATCGGGCTGGCTTGGCCATTCTTCCGGTTTATCAACCGTTTCTGTTTGACGTTGTCCGAGCGGATCTTCATCCGACGTCAATTCGCGTTCACGCGCCTGTTGCTGTTCGACGGGAACCGGGGCGGGCGGAGCAGCTTCCGGATTCGCAGGTGTGCTGATGAATTCACTTGCGATAACAGGGCAGATGGAAAAGATGGCAGACAGACCGATGGCCAGTCTGCATCGCGTCACACTCAAACGGTTGCCGGCGTGCCAGAATCGATTAATACCAGTCCATGTTTGTTTTGGGTCTATTGGCTCCTGGCCAGGACTGTTGCGACAGCCGCGAATCAACCGGGCCAGTCCACGCAGTCATTGGGCAGCGGCAGACCGGAAATTTTGCAACCCTGGCGTGATGGCCCGAGAGGGAAAAGACTATAAAGGTATTTTCGGTTGGCCTTTTCCTCGCCATATTTTTTTGCAAGTGCTTTCATCAGAGTGCGCACATTGGGTGCAATACCGAATTCGCTATAATAGTTGCGCAGGAAATTGACGATTTCCCAATGGTCTTCGGTCAGTTGAATGTTTTCTGATTTTGCAATCACCGCCGCGATGTCTTCGGACCAGTCATCGAGTCGTAGCAGATACCCGTTGGGATCGGTCTCGGCAAGTGTATCATCGGCGATGTACTTCAGAATATCCGTCATAATCGTCTCCTGATGTTGTGTTGGGCTTCACCGCAATTGGTGCCCACCTGAAATTATCTGACCACTTCACCTGACGCCTGCAGGTCGGCATGATAGGAAGATCGTACCATCGGCCCGCTGGCCACATGCTGGAAGCCCATTTTTTTACCGAGGCTGGCAAAGGTCTCAAACTCGTCCGGTGTAACATAACGCTCGACCGACAGGTGGTGGGGTCCGGGTTGCAGGTACTGGCCCACGGTAAGTCGATCGCACCGATGTGCCCGCAGGTCGTGCATTACGGCTTCGACTTCCTCATTGCTCTCGCCCAGGCCAACCATCAAGCCGGATTTGGTTGGTGTATCGGGGTGGCGCTGTTTGAAAACGTCCAGCAGTCTCAACGAGTGCTGGTAATCAGCGCCGGGACGGGCCTGGCGATAGAGGCGGGGAATGGTTTCAAGGTTGTGGTTGAACACACCGGGTGTGGTGTCTGTGAATGCCTCAAGCGCGGTATCAAGGCGACCGCGAAAATCCGGCACCAGTATTTCGACTTCAGTTTGTGGTGAATGCCGCCGCACGGCATTTATACAGTCTACAAAATGTTGCGCTCCGCCATCCCGCAAGTCGTCGCGATCGACCGAGGTGATCACAACATACTTAAGCTGCATGGCGGAAATGGCTCTGGCGAGATTTTCCGGTTCGTTTTGATCCAGTGGCTCGGGCCGGCCGTGGGCCACGTCACAAAACGGACAGCGACGTGTGCACAGCTTGCCCATGATCATGAAGGTGGCGGTACCGTGACTGAAGCATTCGCCGATATTGGGACAGGCGGCTTCTTCGCATACTGAGTTCAGCTCGTGCTGGCGCAATAGTTCGCGTACTCGCAGCACTTCGGGGCGATTCGGCGCCGTTGCCCTGATCCAGCCCGGTTTGGCCAGTGGCTTGGCGCGCGGTTGCACCTTGACCGGGATGCGCGCGGTCTTGGATTTTCCCTTGTTAGGGTTGGGTGGCAGGATGGACGTATCGTGTTCAGGCATTGCGAATCGGTTTTGGTCTATCGTTGGTTGGGTCGCAGCCATTGTACCCCAGTTTGGTCGCCAGGCTGTGGCCCAGCGCATTTCCGATTTCATTGATTGTGGCGTGGATTTCAAGGTCACGTAACTGGGTAGCCTCGAGCCCGGGATAACCGCAGGGGTCGATGTGGGTAAACGGTTCCAGATCCATATCCACATTGACCGCAAGCCCGTGGTAGCTGCAGCCCCGGCGCACGCGCAACCCCAGTGCGGCTATTTTTTTATTGTGCACATAAACGCCGGGCGCACCTTGCTGTCTTTGCGCCTGAATGTTGTGTTCCGCCAACAGATCAATCACGGTCTGTTCCAGTTCCTGCACCAGGCGTTTGATGCCCCATTGCAGGCGCCGCAGGTTCACCAGGACGTAAATGACGATTTGTCCCTGACCATGATAGGTAATCTGGCCGCCGCGATCGGTTTTAACAACGGCAATGTCGTTGGGTGGTGTTATCGTCGGGTGCTTGCAGTTCATGCCCAGCGTATATACCGGCGGGTGTTCCAGCAGCCAGATCTCGTCTGCGCTATCTTCTGTTCGTGCCAGAGTAAAGGCTTCCATGGCCCGTTGCACCGGTTCGTATTCCATCAGCCCCAGCCAGCGCAGGCGCAATAATTCGGAACCGGTTGCTGGCGAGGGTTTCATTGCAGATAACGGCAGTGTATCCAGGGCAGTTGCTATTGCACCTTGCCGTTGCGAAAATCTTCCTTGTAGGATCGATACAAACCAGTCATTTGTTTGTGCATTGGTCCGGGGCTGCCGTTGCCAACCGCTACACTGTCAATGCGAACAATGGGCAGCACTTCCTTTGTTGAACTGGTGAGCCAGACTTCATCAGCATCGCGCAACAGGTCGACCGACACACTGACTTCTTTGCAGTTTATATTGTTGGCGTTCGCCAATTCAACAACAAGATCGCGTGTGATGCCCGGGAGAATCTGTTCATTCTTTGGTGGTGTGTAAAGAGTATTGTCCTTGACGACAAAAATATTGCTGGCCGCGCCCTCGGTTACGTGATTGTCATGCAGCAAAATGGCTTCCGCAGCGCCCTGCTCGACCGCCTGCTGACGCAGAATCACGTTTCCCAACAATGCAATGGACTTAATGTCACAACGCCGCCAGCGGATATCGGCTGTGGTAATCGCCGACACGCCATTGGTCAATTCCGCCTCACCGGGGTATCCCAGCGCTTTGCTGAAGGCAAACACTGTGGGTTTCGTATTCTTGGGAAAGGCATGGTCGCGCGGTGCCACACCACGGGTGATCTGTATATAGAATACTTGATCCGACGCATCAATCTCCTTGATCAACGTGGTGATGATGTCGGACCACTCGCTGGTTGAATGGGGATTAGCTATGCGCACCGAATCCAGATTTGATTGCAAGCGCTGGAGGTGTTGCGGCAGACGAAACGGGCGACTACCGTAAACTGGGATCACTTCGTATATACCATCACCAAAAATAAAACCCCGGTCGAATACAGAAACGCTGGCCTTATCGGCGGCGACAAACTTTCCGTTTAGATATACGTTATTTTTCATTGCTTCTGGTTCACTTGTGTTGACAGCCCAGGATCCGGTACGTCGCGCAGCCACATCTCGGCACGATCAAATATACGGCTGAAAAATCCGCCTTCGGCGACACTACTCAATGATACCAGCTCATATTCACCGATGGATTTATCCTGAGTTGCCAGGCTCAGGGTACCCATGGCCTGACCGCGCTCGATGGGTGCATAGGGTGGACCGGTTAGACTTAGTGTTGCCCGTAAATCGTCAAATTCACCGCGTACCAGGGTGACATACAGATCTTTTTTGAGTCCAACAGGAACGATATCCGTATCGCCAAGCCACACACGCATATTAACGGCCCCCTTTTTACCCGAGTACAACTTGCGTGTTTCAAATTGTTTAAAGCCGTATTTTAACAGCTCACTACCTGCGGTAATCATCGACCGTTCGTTAGGTGCGCTCAACACAATGGCCGAAAGGCGCATGTTATCACGCTTGCCCGACACGATCAGATGGTAGCCATCGCGCTCGTTTTGAGTCGCCATCAGGCCGTCTACGTTGTCGTTCCGCCATAGCAGTGCATTACGATTGTAGAGAGTTATGCCGTTATAAATGAATTCGCGTTGACTGAACCATTGATAATGCTGCGGATGGTCGTTAATAATATTTTTAACCAGTACGGCCAGGTCGTCGGCATTGGTATACTGACGATCGCGTCTATTGCCGGTCACATCGCGAAAACTGGTGTTTTGCAATCCCAGCCGTACCGCTTCATTATTCATCATACTGACAAAGGCCTGCTCGTCACTGCCTATGTGTTCTGCCAGCGCAATGGCCGCGTCATTGGCGCCACCCACAATCATTGCCTTGAGCAACTCTTGTGCCGTTACGCGTGAGGAGGACGAAGCGAACATGCGCGGTCCGGAGGTTTGCGCCGCTTTCTGGCTGACGAGGATACTTGTATCTGCCGCAAGTTCGCCGTTTTTAATTGCATTTAACGCGATATAAGCCACCATCAGCTTGGTGAATTGGGCCGGTGTGACACGACGATCACTCTTGCGAGAGGCCAAACGTCGACCGCTATTGTGGTCAACCAGCAACCATGAACGGGCATTTACAACAGGTGGCTCGGGACTGTCGGCGGCGTGACCGATGGGTAACAGTAAAATCAGCGCCAGCAATGTAACGCATCGAGCCATATGGCCAGGGTTGGTCACGAGTCTATTCGTTGATCGTGTGTGTATTGGTGAACCCAATGTCTGCGAGTCGACGACGCAGGGTTTCGCTTGTGCCAATGCTATCCAGCGGTCCGATGCGGACGCGGTACAGTTGGTTATCGTTACTGTTGTAAGGTAATACCAGTACCGGACTGAAGTCAGCCTGCTCCAGGCGATCACGCAGCTTTTCGGCGTTTTCTTCCGAACCGAAAGCGCCAACCTGCAGGTAAATTGACGTGCCTGTAGTTGCAGTGATTTCCTGAGCTTGCAGCGGCACGGTCTCCTCAATGGCGCGGACTCTTGTTTTGCTGGCACCACCACTGTCTGGTGAGGGCGCGGGTTCATAACCAGGTGTCAGCGCGGTGACCTCGACCTCGGTGGTGCCGGCGCCGAGCATGTTCAGCTTGTAGGCAGCTGCATAGGAAAGATCAATCAGGCGCTTGTGCAAAAATGGCCCGCGGTCATTTACCCGCACCACCACAGTACGATTGTTTTTCAGGTTGCGAACCTGAACGTAGGTGGGCAGGGGCAGGGTTTTATGTGCCGCTGTCATGGCATACATATCATATCGTTCACCAAGCGCTGTACGGCGACCATGAAACTTGCGCCCATACCAGGAAGCGACCCCTATCTCGCGATAGTTGCGTGCCTCAGCCATTGGGTAGTATGTATTCCCCAGCACGGTGTAGGGACGGGAACGCGATGGGTCAACGCGCTCCCAGCGTGGTGTGGCGTCCGGAATCTTTGAGATATCGATCTTGACGTTGTTTTGCGGCCCATCATCTTCAAAATAACCACCCGGATTCCGGCCTGAGCTACAAGCCGACAGAAACAGCGTGATAATCAATATCAGTACAAAACTTTTCATGAATCACTTTGTCCGACGCGTTTCCGAATCATCTCACTCAGTTCGTAAACGGCCATAGCGTATTTACGATTATTATTATACCGGGTGATGACATAATAGTTGTTATGACTCAATCGATATTCCGGCCCGTTTTTACCGTCGAGCGCTATCAGTGCAGCCCGTAACTCCGGATCGCGGTTTGTCTGTTCCGGCGCGATACCGTAGTGACTTAGTTGCTTGAGCGACAACACGGGTTCAATGCGCAGATTCCTGAACCATGGATAAAGAGTACCCTCAACAACGACCTTGCTGACAGCCGGCTCACCCGGTTTCCATCCATGGCGCTTGAAATAATTTGCTACCGAACCAATGGCATCTGCACGGCTGCCCATGAGATCGGCACGACCGTCGCCATCAAAATCAATTGCATAATTGCGATAACTGCTGGGCATAAACTGTGCGGCACCGATGGCGCCGGCATAGGAGCCCTTGATAGCCAAGGGGTCCATCTGTTGCTCTCGCGTCAGCAACAGGAACTGAACCAGTTCGCGACGGAAAAAATCTGCGCGTCTCGGGTACTTCAGCGTCAGCGTGGTTAGTGCATCAATCGTTCGAATGCGACCTGCCGAGTGACCATAACGTGATTCCACGCCGATAATGGCAACAATAACGGCAGGATCAACCCCGAATTTCTTTTGTGCCTTTGTCAGTGCACTCTGGTGGCGACGCCAGAAACGGCTGCCCCGGTTGGCGCTGGGCACGGTCACAAACTGTTGCCGATAGGCGGGCCAGGGCCGTGACTCCCCCGGCCGGTCCATAAGATCGATTACTTCCTGTTTGATTTCGACCTGCTGAAATAGCGTGTTCAGTTTTTCGTACGAGAAACCGTGTTGGTCATGTAGCTGCTCAAACAGGGCCTGCAATTGTGGATAACGCGATATTTCAATTGCATCTGCAACGGGTACGAAACCTGGCAGTCCGATGGTCAGCAGTAAACTTAAAATCAGTGGCCGAATCACGTCGTTAGCGCTGCAGTATGCTTCGATGGGTCTGAATGCTCATGAGGATACCGAATCCTGCCATCAATGTTACCAGCGAACTGCCGCCGTGACTTATTAGTGGTAACGGAACGCCGACAACCGGCAGCAGGCCCGTAACCATGCCAATATTGACAACAAAATAGAGGAAAAAGGTCATGATCAGGCTGCCCGCCAAAAGACGGCTGTAACCATCCTGGGCATGATAAGCGATGTAGGTACCGCGACCGATGACAAATAAATACAGCGAGAAAAGGACAAGGGTTCCCATCAAGCCGAACTCCTCGGCGAACACGGCGAACACGAAGTCGGTTTTACTCTCGGGCAGATAACCGAGATGCGCCTGGGAACTGTCGAGCCAGCCCTTGCCAAAAAAGCCACCGGAGCCAACGGCGATCATGGATTGAATACTGTGATATCCCGCACCCAGCGGGTCCGATTCCGGATCGAGAAAAGAAGTCACCCGCTGACGCTGGTAGGCGTGCATTTGAGACCAGATAACGGGTAGTACTGCCGCTGTTAACGCGGTAAATAGCGCAATCAGCTTCCAGCTCAAACCGGATAGAAAAATAACCAGTAGACCGGAGGCCAGAATCAGTGCAGCCGTCCCCAGGTCCGGCTGTTTGGCAATTAACAATACGGGTACGACAATGAGCACAATACCGACTCCAATATTGTGCAGTTTGGGGGGCATGCTATCGCGCGCCAGCCACCACGCCACGACCATGGGCACCCCGAGCTTCATGATTTCTGATGGCTGAAGACTGAATGGGCCAAGACTGATCCACCGCTGCGCCCCTTTGCCGACGACGCCGGCAACCAGCACAATAATCAGCAGTAACAGACCAACGGTAAAAATATGCGGTGAGTAACGATGCAGCATATCCGGTCGCAATTGTGCAATTGATAACATTACAACGTAGGCGATACCCAGTCGCACGATCTGCGAGCCGACAATGGCGAGATTCTTGCCACTGGCACTGTAAAGAATCAGCAGACTCAGCACGGCAAAGGCGAACAACGCGTACAGCAGTGGTCTGTCGAAGCGCAAACTGCGCACCAGTCGTATTACGCTACTCATTTGGTTTACGCTTTCCGCCACCCGTTTTTTTTAGTGGTGGCATTTTATCCGGTAACAGGTAGTAGTCCATTAACTTGCGCGCGATGGGCGCCGCGGTAGTGCTGCCGTAGCCGCCGTTCTCTACAATCACAGCGACCGCGATGCGAGGATTGTCCGCCGGCGCAAATGAAATAAAGAGCGCGTGATCACGTTCTCTTTCCGGCGTCGATTTGGCGTCGTATTTCTCCCCTTGTGCCATGCTCTTTACCTGAGACGTTCCGGTTTTACCGGCGATGCGGTACGGCGCGTTCCAGCCAATGCGGCGTGCTGTGCCTTTTTTCCCGTGCACAACTTCGACCATGGCCTTAACGATGGTTTCCAGTTGCGGAGACTGCTCCGCGTCCAGAATTTGCTGGAAACTGAACTGACTATAGTATCGCTCCCGGGTAACCGGGTTTTCTGTCGCATACATGATTCGCGGTTTCATCAGGCGGCCGCCATTGGCCAACATCGATACTGTGGTAGCCATTTGCAATGGCGTGACGAGCAGTGGGCCCTGGCCTATTCCGGTTACCACAGTTTCACCAAGATACCATCTTTCTCCGCGCGCTTTCCGCCAGGCGCGTGAGGGTACGAGTCCGGCCGATTCACCTATGAGGTCAATGCCGGTTATTTTACCAAAACCAAATCGAGTCAAAAAATGGTGAATCAGGTCGATGCCCAGTTTGACCGCCGTTTGGTAGAAATAGACATCGCACGACTGCGCAATGGCTTGATTCATATCGACAACTCCATGGCCGCCTTTTTTCCAGTCGCGATAGGGTCGTCGCTCGCCGGGAAGACGAAAGATGCCACGACATGTGACAGTATCGGAGGCCTCGATTTTTCCAGACTCCAGCGCGCCCAGTGCCATGAAAGGTTTAATTGTCGAGCCCGGTGGGTATTGGCCATTGAGTGCGCGATTGATTAAGGGTTTATCGGGATCATTCAGCAGTGCGTCGTATGATTCCTGGTCGATGCCATTTACAAACGGATTGGGGTCATAGGTTGGCACGCTGGCAAAGACCAGCACCGCGCCGGTATTGGGGTCCATCGCAACCACCGACCCGCGTCTGCCGGCCAGCAGTTCTTCTGCCGCCGCTTGCAATCGCGCATCGATATTGAGGTAAATATTGTTTCCTGCCTGTGGAATTTCCCGTTTGACCACGTGTAGAGCGCGGCCGCGGGCATTGGTTTCTACGCGCTTTACACCGACTTTGCCCAACAACACATCCTCGTATTTTTGTTCCACGCCGAGCTTGCCGATGTACAGTGTTCCCCGGTAGTTGGCGCGATTAACGCGCCTGTTGTCTTCCTCGTTAATGCGCCCGACATAACCCACTATGTGTACACCAAGGTTGCCAAGAGGATAGTGCCGTTGCAGTCGTGCCCGCAATTCCACACCCTGCAGGTGGGGTCGATCGTTGGCGATGCGCGCGGCTTCTTCATCACTCAGGTTGGTGCGCAATGTCTGAGGCTCAAAACCCGGCCGTGATTTGCGCATTCGGTTAAAACGCACAAGATCACGTTCCGTAACCTTGACCAGTTGGGACAATTGTTTGAGTGTGGCAGCCATATTTTCAACACGCTCTGGCGTGACTTCCAGTGTGTAGGAAGGGTAGTTATGTGCCAGCACAATGCCGTTGCGGTCGAAAATGAGCCCACGCACGGGTGGTATCGGCAATGGCGTGATCTGGTTGGCACGTGCACGAGTGACGTAGTGTTTGTGATGAACTACCTGCAAGTAGAGCATGCGGCCTAACAATACCAGCACAACCAATACCACCAGCCCGGCCAGTATGGTCAGGCGTGTGCCGAATATTCTCGTTTCCCGAAAATAGTCCTTGAGCGGAATATTGAGCATTGTTCAGCCTGTATTTCGTACCAGCACCGGGGCGGGCATGAGTTCAAAAGTGCATCGCAGACTGACCATTCCCGTTACCTTCTGGATTTTCAATAATGTATTGCGTTTGACACTGCCTGGTGAGAGGTGCAGGTCATTCAACATTGCCGCGTCGGCGAATATCCCGCATAACAACAAACAACCATGGCCACAGGACCATGCCAACGACGCTAGGCGTCCAGTAAGAGAAGCCCTGTGCCGGTTTTCCAATGAGCGCACGTACCCAGATAATAAAAAGCTGCCCGATGGCGAGTATGATCAGTACGGCGATGGCCTGCTGCCAGGCCGGGTAAACGCGGACGCGCAGGTGTGTACGCGCGGTGAGAAAGGCGATAATAATTTTAGCCAATGCATACTGACCCAGTAACGATCCGTACAACACATCCTGGATGAGTCCGACAACAAAACCGGTTCCGATACCAACTCGGTTGGGCGTGGCCAGGCACCAGTAGATCAGCACCAGCCCGACCCAATCCGGGCGAAACTGTTCCGCCCAATCCGGCACCGGAGCGACGGATAGAACCAGCGCCACCAGGAAGGAGATGGCGATAATGAGGTAACTGTGTTGGGATTGACGCAATCTCAATTGCTGCTACCTTTTTTCGAAATGTTTTCTTTTTTTTGTTTGCCCGGCCACACCAGCAACACTTCTTTGTGATTTCGCAGGCGTGCTACGGGTGCGGCGGTGATGCTCAGGAATGCTTCGTTGGGATCGTTCACCACCCTGGTAATACGGGCGACAGGAAACCGAGGCGGGAAACGCCCGCCCAATCCGGACGTTATCAGCAGATCGCCGATCTTGATGTCTGCCGAGCCGGTTAAGTAGGAGATTTCCAACGCATCGTCTGCGCCGGTTCCCGCCAGTATTGTACGTAAACCATTTCGTTTCACTTGTACCGGAATGGCGTGACCGGGATCAGTGATCAGAGTGATGCGACTAATGTAAGGATTTACTTCCGTAACCTGACCTACAACCCCATAGGCATCCAGTACCGGTTGCCCGAGAAAGACACCGTCGCGACGACCCTTGCCGATGACAATGGTGCGCGTAAAGGGTTCGGTGCTGACTTCGACCAGTTCGGCCACGATCGCTCGATCGGCGACGCGTGTGGCGGATCCCAATAGCGAACGCAGTCGTATGTTTTCCGCATCAAGCGCCTCATATTTCTGCAGCCGCGCCTGTTGAATACGGTGACCCTCTCGCAGCGTTTCGTATCGGCGGCGATATTCTTCTTCTGACGTGAATGAACTGGACATCCAGCCGCCAAGGCGTGCCGGAACGGCCGCTAGAGCAATCAGTGGGTAGGTGAGAACAGACAATGTCGAGCGAATCTGGCGCAGGCGTTGCCCTCGCTGATCGAGAAGCATAATGCCTATAGCGAGTGCGCTGAACAGGATGAGGCGAACCAACAATGGTACCGTGCGAACCGGCTTGCCACTAGCACCAATCATGGCATTTCCTGCAGGATTTACTCGTAAACAAAAACGTCGGACATGTTTTCCGCTTCCTGCAGCGCGCGACCACAACCGCGAACCACACAGGTAAGGGGATCATCCGTAAGAATAATGGGCAAGCCCGTTTGTTCGGCAAGCATGCGATCGAGGTCGCGTAAAAGCGCGCCGCCGCCGGTGACGACGAGACCCTTCTCGGCAATATCGGCACCCAGCTCCGGTGGCGTCTGCTCCAGTGCAGTTTTAATGGCGTTGACAATACCGGACAGGCAGTCGGACAGGGCGATATAGATCTCTTTGCTCGTCAATATCTGGGGACGGGGAACACCATCGGCCACGTGTCGGCCTTTGATTTCCATTTCCCGCAAATCACTACCCTCCCAGGCCGTACCAATTTTCTTTTTAATTTTTTCAGCGGTCACATCACCGATCAGCAAACTGTATTTTCGCCGGATGTAACCAATGATGGCTTCATCCATTTTATCACCTGCGAGACGCAGGCTATGGGCATAAACGATTCCGCCCAGGGAAATTACGCCAACTTCGCAAGTGCCACCACCGATATCAAGCACCATGGAACCTGTCGGTTCGGCGATGGGCAATTCTGCGCCAATCGCTGCTGCCATCGGTTCTTCGATCAGATGCACTTCGCGTGCACCGGCGCCCATGGCGGATTCGCGAATAGCACGTCGTTCTACCTGGGTAGAGCCACAAGGTACGCAGACTACAATTCGCGGGCTGGGCTGGAGCAGACGATCTTCGTGCACCTTGCGAATGAAATACTTCAGCATCTCGCCGGTGATCGTGAAATCGGCGATTACACCGTCTTTCATCGGGCGAATGGCCTGGATGGATCCCGGGGTGCGCCCCAGCATTTTCTTGGCCTCATGACCCACGGCCAACATGCTGCGGCCACCGCGATGTCCCTGTCCCTGGCGAATGGCCACTACCGATGGTTCGTTGAGCACGATCCCTTTTTCACGTTCGTAAATCAGGGTATTGGCGGTACCCAGGTCAATTGCAAGGTCGCTGGAGAAAAATCCGCGGAAGGCTTTAAACATGTTTATGAGTAATTCTGTGGTGCAAGGAAGAACGGACTCTAGCAACCCACCCTCTCGGGTTCAACCAGACCGTATATTATGATAGTTTGCCCAACTTTCGCTGCGGCCTACGGGAACAGGATTATGCCCATCAATGTCGATGAAGTTAAAAAGATAGCGCATCTTGCGCGTCTCAGGCTCGATGAGCAAGAGGCAACGGCCTACGCGGGTAGTCTTTCCCGGATTCTCGGTTTGATTGAACAGATGAATGCGGTCGATACCACCGGTGTAAGCCCAATGGCGCATCCGCTGGACGTACACCTGCGCCTGCGCGAGGACGAGGCCACCGAGCCGAATCTGCGGGAAAAATATCAAAAGATTGCTCCGGCAACCGAAGCCGGTTTGTACCTGGTGCCACGGGTAATCGAGTAACACCCGCTCGTTGATACCGTAACCCACGTTCAAGTCGCAGACCGAGACAGTTCATGCACCGAAAAACCGTATCTGAGTTAAGTACCGCCCTGGCAGCGAAAGATGTTTCCAGCGTGGAGCTGACAAAGCTCTATCTTGATCGCATAGCCGCGCATAAAGACGTCAATGCATTTATTACCGTGACGGCAGAAAGTGCGTTGGCGCAAGCAAAACAGGCCGACCGGGTCATTGCAGAGGGTCAAGGCGGTGTGCTAACGGGCGTACCCATGTCGCACAAGGACATTTTCTGCACGGACGGCACCCGCACAACCTGCGGGTCACATATGTTGTCGGAATTCATAGCGCCCTATAGTGCGACTGTTGTCGAGAAACTGAACGAAGCCGGCATGGTCATGCTGGGCAAGACCAACATGGACGAATTCGCCATGGGTTCCAGCAACGAGACCTCCTTTTTTGGTGCTGTGAAAAATCCCTGGGATACCAGATGTGTCCCTGGCGGCAGCTCCGGTGGTTCGGCCGTTGCCGTCGCCGCACGACTGACACCGGTGGCAACGGGCACCGATACCGGCGGCTCGATACGCCAACCGGCCGCCTTGTGCGGCATCACCGGCATCAAGCCCAGTTATGGTCGGGTTTCCCGTTTTGGCATGATTGCCTTTGCTTCCAGTCTTGATCAGGGCGGACCGATGACGCAAACGGCGGAAGATGCTGCGTTGCTGCTAAACGCCATGGCCGGATTTGATGTCAAGGACTCCACCGCCGCCAATGAACCCGTTCCCGATTTCACCGCGAAACTGGGACATGACCTCAAGGGACTCAAGATCGGTCTGCCAAAGGAGTTCTTCGGTGAAGGCTTAGACGGTGACGTCGAAAAGGCGGTACAGACGGCGATCGACGAATACAAGAGGCTTGGCGCGGACATCGTTGACATCAGCCTGCCCAACAGCAGTCTGGCGATTCCCTGTTATTACGTGCTGGCGCCGTCGGAGGCCTCAAGCAATTTGTCGCGTTATGACGGAGTGCGTTATGGTTATCGTACTGCGGAATATAGCGATCTGGTAGACATGTATGAAAAAACCCGCGCCGAAGGTTTCGGGCCGGAAGTGAAACGTCGCATCATGGTGGGAACCTATGCACTGTCGGCCGGCTACTACGACGCCTATTATCTTAAAGCGCAGCAATTACGACGATTGATAGCAGAAGACTTTAACCGTGCCTTTGAACTGTGCGACGTGATTATGGGCCCGACGTCGCCGACCACCGCCTTTACGCTGGGAGATAAAACCGAAGACCCGGTTTCGATGTATCTTAATGACATCTACACTATTTCAGTAAACCTCGCCGGTCTGCCCGGCATGTCCATACCGGCAGGTTTTGACAGCCATCATCATCCGATTGGATTGCACATAATCGGCCAGTACTTTGACGAGGCACGTCTGTTGCAAGTAGCGCATCAGTATCAACAGGTGACCGACTGGCACAAGCAAATGCCGAAAGAATTTATATGAACAATTTGCGTCTCTGCGGCAAAGAATATTTTAATAGGTAATTCAGTTATGGAATGGGAAACAGTAATCGGTTTGGAGGTTCACGCGCAGCTGCAGACCAGCAGCAAGATATTCTCCAGTGCTTCTACGCGTTACGGCAGTGATGCCAATACCCAGGCCTGTGCCGTAGATCTGGCATTACCCGGGGTTTTGCCGGTGATGAACGAAGATGCCGCGCGCAAGGCGGTCAAATTTGGTCTCGCCATCAATGCCGAGGTCAATCATCGTTCGGTATTTGCGCGCAAGAATTATTTCTATCCCGATCTACCCAAGGGTTACCAGATCAGCCAGTTCGAATTGCCCATTGTCGGCCCCGGCAAAATTGTCATTGAAGTGGATGGTGAGGAAAAAGTGATCGGCATTACCCGTGCCCATCTGGAAGAAGACGCAGGCAAGTCTCTGCATGAGGAATTTCAGGGAATGACCGGTATCGATCTCAATCGTGCCGGAACGCCGCTGCTGGAAATCGTGTCCGAACCGGATATGCGATCACCCCAGGAGGCCGTGGCCTATCTGAAAAAAGTACACGAATTGGTGCGTTACCTCGATATTTGTGATGGCAACATGCAGGAAGGTTCCTTCCGTTGCGATGCCAATATCTCGATGCGACCAAAAGGGAGAGAACAATTCGGCACCCGTGCGGAATTGAAAAACATCAATTCCTTCCGCTTTGTTGAAAAAGCGATCAATTACGAAATCGAGCGACAAATTGACATCCTTGAGGGAGGAGGCAAGGTGAAACAGGAAACGCGATTGTACGATTCAGCCAAGGACGTGACGCGATCCATGCGTAGTAAGGAGGAGGCCAATGACTATCGCTATTTTCCTGACCCCGATCTACCCCCCATGATACTCGATGACGCGTTCATCGAGGCCGTGCGCAAATCTTTGCCCGAGCTACCGGATGCCAAACGCGATCGTTTCCAGAAAATCTACAAGCTATCGCATTATGACGCCGGTGTACTAACAGCGACTCGCGAGATGGCGGATTTCTATGAAGCCGTGGTCAAACAAACAGGCGGCGAACCCAAGCTGGCGGCCAACTGGGTTATGGGCGACCTGTCGGCCTTCCTCAACAAGGGCGCAATAGATATTGACGCGTCACCGATTAGTGCGGACATGTTGGCGGGACTCATCACGCGTATTGAAGACAACACCATTTCCGGCAAGATCGCAAAAGAGGTATTTGAGGCCATGTGGAACGGTGAGGGTAATGCCGATATCGTAATTG
This sequence comes from Acidiferrobacterales bacterium, assembly GCA_048060695.1. GTDB lineage: Bacteria > Pseudomonadota > Gammaproteobacteria > Acidiferrobacterales > JAJDNE01 > JAZFSZ01. The sequence continues at coordinate 50,824 of JBGMQT010000003.1, read as the reverse complement.
AGAGCAAAGGTCTGAAGCAAATCACTGATAGCGGTGCTATCGAGGTTATTCTCGATCAGATTCTGGCCGACAACCCGGAACAAGTTCAGCAGTTTCGTGATGGAAAGGAGAAAGTATTTGGATTTCTCGTGGGCCAGTCCATGAAAGCCACCAAGGGCAAGGCCAACCCGAAGCAGGTCAATGATTTATTAAGAAAGAAACTGAAAGGCTGATAAAGTCTGCGGCAGACGTTTACTCGTCGCGAGGTCTGGTGCCGCGGTGTCTTCAGGCGACCGTTGTCCCCTGTCCGCCAGTGTCGGCGAGCTCCACCAGCAATTGACGCGCTGCTTGCGCTATTTTCTTGCGAGTAAAGATGAGGTGCCAGCGACGCCCTCCAAGCTGGAGCCAGAGGAAAGCCGCCCGGATTCCGGCAAGCAAGGTCGCGCGTACACGGGCGGCGGTGCGCGGATTGGTCAGGTAGCCCTGTTCGCCCGACACCACGATGCGCGGCGTAATGTGACTAATGGTGCGACTGTAGAGTTGGGCCAACTCGTCAATGGTATCAAAGGCAACGTTACCTCCCTGTCGATGGGAAGCGATGATTTCGATTTCCGTTGCCATGTCCTGCAGCATTTCAGGCTTTCGCAATACCTTGCCGGCAAGTTGCACCAGACCAAGGACGTAGCGAGCCAGTTCGAAGTCGGGTCTGTCACCTTGTCCGAGCATTTTGTCCCGCATTTCCTCAAGTCCCATGCGCACACCACTCAAGCCACCGAAAACGGCCTCGGTGGTTTCGGTATCGGTCAGTAAAATACTGTTAACGGAATAACTGAACGCCGGTTCGTCCACACGGTCATAGCGTGCCAGGTTTTGTGCCAGCAAGGCCGACTGGAACACGCCGGCCAGTGCGATTATACGATCCCGATCATGCATTGTCTGGAATTGCCTCAGGCCTCTTTTTCGCAAATGCGCTCAACATCAACACTGTTAATGCCATCCACCTTCTTTACCGCGTCACGAATCATGGCAACAATTTCGTCTGCCCGGGGACAATGGGGCGACGTCAACTGGATATCGAGATGGACATAGTCATCCGCTATGTCGATTTCGCGAATAAATCCGAGTTCTACCACGCTGTGGTTGAGTTCCGGATCCATCACATTTTTGAGTGAGTCCATTACCATATCTTCCGTAACTTCCATATCCTTCACCTGCTAACTTGACGTAAACGTTAACAGTCTAGCATAGAGCCGGCCTCGATCTTGCAGAACCAGAGCAAGCCCATCAACTATAAACAGGGGCGTCGAGTTGACATCCGAAACGCGACAACCCTGCTTCAGGGCCAGTGGTTTTACCGACCGCTCCATGCACTGATCAGGTGTGCGCCAGTCTATGTCAGGGTTATCGACATAGAATTCGATTTCATTGGAAGTCTGTCACTCATGGACATAGAGCACAATATGACCAGGTTGAACCATCGTTTGTGCCTCTTTGATTGACACACCTTGCACAAGGCGCAAATATCGAGAACTAATCTGATCTTTCGCCGGTCTATTGATATGGACCTTACGCTGACGATGAAATAGCTACAATGCCGGACCACACTAAAAAACCCAAGACGGCCCTGGTGATGACGGGCGGTGGCGCACGCGCGGCCTACCAGGTGGGCGTATTAAAGGCTATATGCGATCTGATGCCTGATGGTAGCGTCAATCCCTTTCCTGTTCTGTGCGGCACCTCTGCCGGTGCCATTAATGCCGCCACTCTGGCAGTTTATTCAAAGCGGTTTCGCCATGGCGTACGGCGGCTGGATCGGGTCTGGCGGAATTTCCATGTCGATCATGTCTTCAAGGCGGATCCGAAAAGTATTCTGCTAAGTGGCACACGCTGGCTGCTGGCGCTGGTCGGTTTTAGCAAGCGTAAGGCGACCTTTTTACTCGACCGTGATCCGTTGAGAAAGCTGCTACGCTCATACCTCGTGTTCGAAGAAATTCAGTCTGCTATTGACGCCGGGGTTTTGCATGCGCTGAGTATTTCCGCCTCGGGTTATAGCAGCGGCCAATCGGTAATATTTTACCAGGGCGTCGATGGAATTGCGCCGTGGCGTCGGGCGCGACGAATCGGGGTTCGCGCACGTATTGAGCTTAATCACCTGATGGCATCTTCCGCGATTCCTTTTCTGTTTAAAGCCACCAAAATCCATCGTGAGTATTTTGGTGATGGGTCTATGCGCCAGAGTGCGCCCATATCACCCGCGCTGCATCTGGGAGCCGACCGGATACTGGTGATTGGTGTGCATAAAGAAGAAAACAACGAACCCACTCGCACGCAGGCAGATTGTTATCCCTCACCGGCCCAGATCGCCAGCCATATTCTTAACAGCATCTTCCTCGACAGCCTCGATGCCGATCTCGAGCGATTGCAGCGTATTAACAAAACCCTGAATACAATCGCCTCGGCGGAGAATGCCGGCGAGATCGCCTTGCGCGAAGTGGAGGTGCTGGTAGTAGAGCCCAGTGAAGATCTTGGCGAGATTGCCCAGCGTCATGCGCAGCATTTGCCACGTACCTTGAGATTCTTTTTACGCGGTATTGGTGCGATGAAAAAAGGCAGTGACTCCAGCCTGATTAGCTATTTGCTGTTTGAACAGTCCTATTGTCAGGAACTTATCAGTCTCGGCTATGCCGACGCTATGCAAAAGAAAGAGGAGTTGGCGGCTTTCTTGCAGGTATGACACCGGGGCAGAATCTACAATCGAGTCTGCATGAACGAAGGCTATTGACACCCCTTCGTCTACATTTAATAGTAGCGACATGGTCTCGGTGCCGATGAATTGACCCTGTCGTGATTTCGCGACCTGTTGTTCGTCGTGCAATATTGTTGCCCGAGCTTTGCGCATGTTAGATACCGTTTCAATAAATTGATATCACGGAGGAGTACCAGGATGAAACAGTCATTGGGATTGCTGCTTATCGCGTTGTTTGTTACTGCACCTGTTGGTGCAACTGAATATGACGGCATACTTGGCCAGTGGACGACGGCTGAAGGAAAGTCGCGCATTGTTCTCTCGAAGTGTGACGCCGGTCTGTGCGGCGAGATTGTATGGTTAAAGGTCCCCGTCTATCCGGCGGATGACGAAAAAGGCATGGCCGGCAAGCCAAAAGTAGACCGTGAAAATCCGGACCCCGCATTGCGGAATAACCCGACTGTTGGTTTGCAGGTTCTGCGCGGTTTTACTACCAGACGCGATAATGTCTGGGAGGATGGCACCGTCTACGATCCCGATAATGGCAAGACCTACAAAGCCAAGCTGGCACTGGAAAATGAGAAAACACTCAAGGTGCGCGGATTTATTGGTTTTTCCTGGATCGGGCGCACATCGGTCTGGACCCGATAAGGGAATTTCATCACCGGGATCTTTTATGATTTCCGCTGCGAGGAATTTTCGGCAGACGCAAGAATGTCCTCCTGGCAACATTTACGTCAGGGCTGCGGAATGATGTGTTGCCTACCAATATTTTCACTCTTCAATAGTCCAGCGATGTTAACGATCAATGTAATATTTGCGACAAACCTGAAGTCATCAGAAGTTAGTGGGTAACAGGATCCAGATGAGTCACTATCTTGTAATTTCTGCGGTGGGGCAGGACCGTCCGGGCATTGTTAATCAGTTATCCAGGGCCATACTGGACAATGGCTGCAATGTGGAAGACAGTCGCATGACCGTTCTCGGTGGAGAATTTGCCCTGATTTTGATGGTGTCCGGTGGCTGGGATGCCATCGCCAGGCTGGAAGATCAGACAAGCTCGTTGCAGGAAGACCTGGGGCTAGCGATTGTTGCACGGCGCACCGAGCAGCGTGCTGATACCCTGGGGCTGGTACCGTATGAAATTGATGTGGTGTCAATGGACCACCCCGGCATTGTTCATGAGGTGGCTGAATTTTTTTCTAATCGAAAGATCAATATTGAAGAAATGAATACCAGCAGTTACGCTGCCGCACATACTGGCACGCCGATGTTTTCACTGAAAATGACTATTGCTGCCCCGGCTGATATACCCATCGCACAATTGCGCGACGAATTTGCCGAGTTCTGTGATGACCTCAATCTGGATGCCGCGCTCGAGCCAGCCGCTCGCTAGATTGAACTGGTGAATACCGAAACTTGTCGTAATTCAACTGGCACCGTGCAATTATTACTGCCCATCAAGGCATTGCTTTCAGCGCGTATATCCACCTGCTTTGTGCCTGTAAACAGGGGGGTGCCGCCTGGTGTGGTAGTTTCCGGATTGATTTTTGGACGTGAGCAAGAGGAAATATTTTATGTCAAAATTTGTAAAAACTCTTCTGGTTGTTTCTGGCCTGGTACTGGTGGCGCCCGTCACTCAAGCTTACGAGTGTGATCAAGAGCAAACAATCGATGACGAGTGTGATTCAGTGCAAACATTTATCCAACTGGGTGATCGCGCCAGCGAGTGCATTGCAGCCATTCGTCTCAATAATTCACAAGCCAGCGACGTGATGAAAAATGACCCGAACTGCAAGGACGTGCGCTCTAGACGGGAAGGTGTCGAAGACAGCGTAAATAATATTGCGCAAGCAACCGTGAATCAATGTGCAAACAAAAATATAAAGAACTACACGGCTGCGGCGACAGCACTACAGAAAATGTATCAGTTTGAATTGTCGCTTCGAAGCAAATAGGGCGTAACAAAATTGAATTACAGCGCCTGCCACCCGGGAAGTATCGTTTTATACGCTTTTTATGTTTCCACTTTCTAACAGATAGTCGAGCCACAGACTCGATAATTGTTCCTGCATCTGATTTTGTGACAGACGTTCGTCGAGTGCGCTCAAGTCGACAATATCAATCGGTTGATCCTGCCAGGAACAGGAAAACACGGCCTTGGTACGCTGGCCTGTCTCGGGATCAATCTGCCACTGCAGGCACTGTGAGCACACACCCTTTAGCATGCACTGCATGTTGCTATAGATTGATCCCGTGGTTGCCGGATTTTTGGTGAAGTAGGCAGCCAGCTTGTCTTTGCGCAAACTCTGGATGACTTTCAACAGGCGATTGTCTGCCGTGATATGGATATGATCGATTTCTTCCAACGGGATTTCCGGCTTTCCGTTGGTGAGTTTGCCTTCGGCGTAATGGGTTAGAACGTCCTCCAGATTCCCGGTAAAGGATATGTCATTTTTCCGGCGGGTAATAACGGGATGACCCTGATGTGTGACCCAGACGGCTACATCACAGTTTTGTTCCAGTTCGTCTTGCAGGAAAAGCTCCTTTTCATGGGGAAAGGTCACAACAAACAGTACACGATTCCCGGCAGCTTTATAGACCGGTCCCAACGAACGCAAGGCGGCGGCGGCAAGCCAGTCGCCAATTACCAGAATATTCTTGTTCTCGGGAATAACAGAAGCGTTACCACCCGGACCCATTAGAGTCACGGGTTCGCCCGGATTGAAGGTTGCGCACAATCGTGTACTTGCACCACGTTCACGAATAATCAGAGATACTGTACCTTTTTCCTTGTCGACGCTGGACCCGGTGAGTGCGATGGTTTCCGTTTGCAAACGGGTGCCATCTACTTCGGCCGCGACGGATTCGAAGTTCTGCAAGCGGTAGATCTGAGCCGGTTTGAATCGTCGCGTGGCCTGCGGCGCGTGCAGCAAGAGCTCAACAACGTGTGGTGTGTGGCGTTTTACTTCCAGTACTTTCGGTTGTAACAGGTAACGCATTCTCGCGCTAAATGCCATGTATTCGTCGTCTTTCCCTACCGCATGTGCCTTACTACCAAAGATTTCTACAATTTTTGGATAAATTCGCAGTCCCGAGGCAATGGCCTTAACGACGTTTCCATTGAAATCCGGATGGGTATCGCCAATGTAACTGACGCGATGATCGTCCCTGTCATACGAGGTGAATGCACCGAAGTTTTCGTCTTTGCAGTTCTCTGCCGGTGGCGCCGGGTAAAGTTTTCCGTTATCAAAACGATGAGGCTGGTAATTTCGTCCCTGTAAATCGAACGTGCCACGGTGTTCGAAACAATAGGCGATGTTAGGTTTGGCGCCGGTGGCTACCAGGATGGTGCGCGCTTGCAGTTCAGTAATGTCGCCACTGAACTGCATGTTGTCTTCGGCGTCCGGTTTCATTCGTTCACAAAGCAGGGCTGTAACATGACCGAATGCATCCAGTTTTGCGGCTTTGGGATACATCCCTTCGGCGTAGTAGATGCCTTCTTCCATTGCCTTGGTGATTTCTTCGTGGTTCCGAATATATGCCGGTGAATCCTGCATGCGGCGTCGATAGGCCACAGTAACACCACCCCAGCGGTGTACCAGCATCTGGAAATTGGGCGACTCACCCGCTTTCTCGGCACGATTGCGCTCGAACTTGACGGCACGACCATGATCAATAAACTCATCCAGAACGGTCAGTGAGACATCATCCATTTTTTCGCGAATGGTATTGCGACCGATGGATTTCACCAGTGCCTCATACCGCTCCAGTGTTTTTTCGACCTGGGTGATGTAGTAGGCCTGTGCTTCGGTGGCGGCGTCGATTCCCGTTAGTCCGCCGCCAATCACCACCACTGGAAGCCGCATTTGCAGATTGGCCAGAGACGAGGCCTTGGCCGCACCAGTGAGTTGCAACGCCATCAAAAAGTCAGCTGCCATGCGCATACCCGGTGCCAGACTACCGGGGATCGGTAGCGCCTGCGGTAAGCCGGCACCGACAGCAATGGCAACATGATCAAAACCGAGTTCCCAGGCGTCTTCCACGGTAATGGTGCCACCAAAACGCACCCCTCCGAAAACCTGAAATCGAGGTCGCCGCATGAGGGTCAGGTAGATTAATTTCAGAAAATTCTTGTCCCAGCGAACGGTAATGCCGTATTCAGCCACACCACCAAAACCTGCCATGATCCGGCTGTCCAGGGATTCTTCAATACGGCTGTATTCATGAACAGGCTGGTCGATCAGTTCACGTGGCAGCGGTTCTATCTTGAGACCGTCAATACCAACAACTGCAAAACCCTCAAGGGTTAAATGATGTGCCAGTGTGAAGCCGGCCGGACCCATACCGGCGATCAATATCTTGAGTCCATTATAGGGTTTGGGCAGGTACTGGGTTCTGCGCAGTGGATTCCAGCGCGTCAGCAGGTCATAGATTTCGACACCCCAGGGCAATGACAACACGTCAGTCAGTACGCGAGTCTCTATTTCCGGAATGTTGACTGCATTCTGTTTCTGGTAGATACAGGCCTTCATGCAGTCGTTACATATCCGGTGCCCGGTAGCGGGACACATGGGATTGTCGATCATAATCAGGGCCAGCGCTGCCAGCGAGTGACCCTCTTTCTTCAGGAAATGCATTTCAGAAATCTTTTCATCCAGTGGGCAACCCACCAGATCAACACCAAGGGGGTTGGTCTTGAATCCTTTTTCAGGCTGACCCTTTTTAACCGGGAATCCCTTGGAGCAGAAATCTCCATCGTGGTCGTGGCAATAGATGCAGTAGTCCACTTCCGACTGCACTTCGCGTTGATTCATGCGCGGGTCAGTAAGCTTGAAACCGTCGCGTCGACGGCGAAGTTCAGGTGGAATGGTGACACGGTGACCGTGTTCTTCGGCGATCGGTTCGGTGGGCACGAGTGCGTCGTAATCCACCGGCGAGGGCAAATCAAAACTTACCCAGCCCTCAACAGCCCGCTTGCCATCCGGCATGGTCATTGCCAGGATGCACCAGCGGATCAATAATTCGATTTCCTGATTAAATGTATCCTTGTCTTTGAGGTAACGCCTTCCCAGTTTGGCAACGGATAGTTCACGATCACGTTTGGACAAACCGGCCTGCTTCATGGACTGGGTGAGCCAATTATCGAGATCGGCGAATGATTCTTCTACGTCATTTTTCAGCAGTCGCCGGCGGGCCTTGCGCAGGACATAGTGTTTCTTGAACTGAAAGATCGGATCATCGGCCGTGGTTTCATCGCGCAACGATTCCAGTTCGGGAATGATGCCAAAGAGTTGGCCGATGAAAGATCCCAGCTCGCGTCCGCCGCTGATCAGCAATTCGCTGATTTCCTGGTTGCTGAATTCCCGCGACCCGTTGCGATAGGCTAGCAGAGCCTCTTTCAGGTCGACGTCCGATTTTTGCAGGCGCTGGAAAAACGCGTCGTCTACCTTTTGCAGGCCTTCGACTTCAAACAGACTCTCGTATGTAAGGCCGGGTAAGCCCAGCTTCAGGTTTGGCATTTCCGGATTATTTTTTTGCTCGTTATCAACGTTACTAGCGGTTAATGACTAATTGTAATCATCTTGTCCGGCAAGCGCACGAAGTCTGTGGAAATTATCCGGCTATTTTAACCCGTGATGCGTGGGAGCATGCAGAATCAGAAATGGTCGATGGAGTGACTATTTACTCTTGTTACTGTTGAGCCCAATGGTCGCAAAAATGGGACACCAGCGTACTAAGGCAGTGGCTATCAGTACCACCCCCACCAGCCCGACCCCCCAGCGCCATGGACCTTCAATAAAATATATCAGGCCTAACAGGGCGACGCCCAGAACAATACGAATCATTTGATCAACACTACCGACATTTTTTAGCATGGTGTATTACCTCTCAGGTCTGTAATTATTAACGTTGTGCAATCCAGAAACCAACCCTATGTCGCCGTTTGATCTGAGTCAACTCACCAGATCGGATGGCGCTGAACCCGGAAAGGCGCAAACTGACTCTGGCAGCCACGGTAGTTGGGCGAGGAAACATTACTGCCCGACCCGCTTCCAGGGACCGGACTTACCGCCGACTTTTTCGATTAATTGAATATCAGTAAGTATCATGCCGCGATCCACCGCTTTGCACATGTCATAAATCGTAAGCAAGGCCAGCTGTACTGCGGTCAGGGCCTCCATTTCGATACCCGTTTGCGCCCGGGTCGATACTGTCGCCTGGCAATATATAGAGTGACTCTCATTATCAATTCGGAAATCGATTTCAATGGCGGTGATGGTTATTGCATGGCACAGCGGGATCAGCTCACTTGTTTTTTTGGCCGCCATGATCGCTGCGATGCGTGCAATACCAAGTACGTCACCTTTTTTATGGTCACCACGTTCAACCAGTTTCAGGGTATCGGGTTGCATCGTGATACGGCCTTCGGCCACGGCACGTCGCGTGGTTGATGGCTTTTCACCTACGTCAACCATATGGGCCTCGCCGTCGGCAGTAAAGTGAGTGAGCTTACTCATGTCGAATTCGTGGCAACAGGGCCACCAGGTTGCACGGCCCGACAGTGGCATCAATTTGCGGAAGAATGATTTTATCCATGCCCAGACGGCAGGCGCCGGTTGAGCCGGGCAGACAGAAGACCAGTGTGCCCGAGGCAACGCCGCCGACGGCACGTGATTCGATAGTTGAGGTACCGATATCGTCGTAAGACAACATACGGAATAATTCGCCGAAACCCGGTATCGCCTTGGTAATCAATGGCTCAATCGCTTCAGGAAGAATATCGCGCTGCGTCAGGCCGGTGCCACCGGTGCTGATAATCACATCAATGTTTTCGGTGTCCACCCAGCGTTGCAGCAGGCCACGAATTTCGCTGAGATCATCGGCCATGATCTTGCGTTCGAGAACCTTGTGCCCCGCCGACTCCAGTCGTTCCTGCAGCAAGTCACCGGAGCTGTCATTTTCAAAGGTACGGGTATCGGATGACGTTAATATGGCCACATTCAGCGGTGTAAACGGGCGTGTTTCTTTGCTCATTACGATTACCTGCTAGATGCGGAGGAACTGTGAAGACAGGGCGTTTTGATAACAAGCATGGGGCGACATCGTTTTGATCCAGATCATGGGTTTACTCACTAGTCCTCATGGTAACATCGGCGCAGAGACTAGCTCAGAGATCATTTACCTGCAATTAACCTGAATAGTATGTTCTGCAATGTTATCACTTGAAGAGGCGCAAGATGCCATTTTAAAGAGCCTGTGCCGCTGTGAAGAGCAGGACTCGGTGACGCTGTTTCAGGCACACAATCGCTACCTTGCGGAGGGCGTGAGTGCGCAAGTGGATAATCCCGCGTTTGATAATTCTGCTATGGATGGCTACGCGGTGAACACGGCCCAGCTTGTTCGTGCCGGATTCAGACTTCCGCTTCATGGTGAGGCCGGCGCCGGTAACGCCCCCGACACCCTGGCGGCTGATTCGACCATGCGAATCTTTACCGGTGCACCGGTGCCGCAGGGAGCCGATGCGGTGGTGATTCAGGAAGATATAAAGCGGGACGCCGACACCGTCGTGTTTCCCCAGACCGTGCAACCCGGCCAGAATATCCGTACCACGGGCCAGGATTTTACCCGTGGTCAACCCTTGTTAGAAAAAGGTCGACGTCTGGGTGCGCCGGACCTGGCCTTGTTGTCGGCCGCGGGTGTGCCACGGTTATCAGTATTCCGGCGCCCGAAGATTCTGGTGGTGGCGACCGGCGATGAACTGGTCGCGCCGGGAAATCCATTGGCGCCTGGCCAGATCTATGAGTCCAATCGATTGGCAACCCTGCTGCAAGTCAGCACATTGGGTGCCGATGCTGCGGATGGCGGTACGGTTGCGGATCAACCGGAAGCCGTCAGAAACATTCTGAAAAATGCGACGCAGTATGATTTCGTCATCACCAGCGGCGGCGTTTCCGTCGGCGACCATGATCTGGTGAAACAGATATTTTCTGAAATAGGTGAAATCAATTTCTGGAAAGTGCGGATCAAACCGGGCAAGCCGGTGGCATTTGGCCGTCTTGGTGACAAGACCAATTTCTTTGGTTTGCCCGGTAATCCGGTGTCCAGTCTGGTAACTTTTCTGCTGTTTGTACGACCCGCAATTATCGCCTGGCACCATGGCAAAACGCAGCCTCTCTATCTGGCTGCAACAACACAGGACCGATATCGACGTCACGCCGGACGAACGGAGTTCTTACGTGGAAAACTGAATTCTGAAAATGGCGAAACCAGGGTAGAACTACTCAAGGGTCAGGGCTCGCATATGCTGGGTACGTTGAAAGACTGCAATTGCCTGATACGCGTCGAACACGACAGTGAAGGTTTCGTTGTCGGCGAAACCGTGACCGTTTGGCCACTGTCCTCCGCATTTACCTGAAGCGTTGTCGTTGAGAATAGCGAGATAGGGTCGCAATACCGACTTTGTAGATATTAAACGACTATTAACGGATTATGTGTCAATGCCACGCCGACGATGTAGAAGAAAGTCAGCCAGGCGCCGAAAAACGCACCTATACGAACGATCCTGCTTGTTCCCCGTTTCAGCGCTATCGATCCCAGTACGATATAGACCACCAATGCACCCACCTTGGCTGTTAACCAGCCGGAGCTTACCGGATATTGTTGAAGTTCGAATGTCAATCCGATTGCGGAGACCAGCAGGATGGTATCAATAGCATGTGGAACAATTCTGGCAACGCTGGTGTGTAGCAGCGCTGAGCCCCGAAACATCCACACGCCGCGGGTGCTGAATGATATGAAGGCCAGAGCTACAGAGACCACGTGTGTTGTTTTGAGAATGTCATAACCGGTCATGTCGGGATTTACCTGTCATCTGCGTGAGCGGTTTAATTTGCCAGATGGCCATAAAACAGTTAATTAGTAATAGTAGGGAATTATATCCCTGAAAGAAACTCTGAATATTTACTAATAAATACAGGGCCCGGGTCCATCCAGGCTCAGAGCCAGAAGTCAGGATTATTGCATTGCATGCACTCGTAACGCGGTTTTTCGACAAATTTATCGAACCGGTTTCCGCTGTTGAAGGTCTGGAGCGACGGCGTTCTTCACGCATGTTCGCGGGATTACTGTTGGTAATTGTTGTTCTCGGCATCGCAACCGGTGCCCTGCATTTTCTTTTTTTCGGCCTGTCCGATTCAACCTTGTTAGTCATCGCGTTGATCATCGCGGGACTGACAGTCGCCTGGCTGCTGGCCCGAACCGGTCGTTACGAACTTGGAGTGGTTACGTCTATCATCGTGATCCTGGCTGGCCTCACGGTATTAATTGCATTGATCCCCAACGTCATTTTTTCATTATTCTTTATGATCATTGCGGTTATGCTGGCCGGCACTTTCCTGCCCATGTTGTATACGTTTTTAACGGCAATCGCGGCAGTAAGCCTGGTTGCACTGGTGTTGTACCTGTTGCCGGAGCGCGCCCCACTGGGCAATGCCCTTGCACCCATCATGTTCCTCATTATTGTCAGCGCCGCGATCATGCTGGCACGTTATTATCGCGACCAGATGGAGCGTGTGCATCAGCGCCATTTACTGGAGAGCGATCGACGTTATCAACTGGCAATCGAAGCCGCCCACGAGGGAATTTGGGAATGGGACATTCAGCATATGCAGACCTACCTGTCCCTCAAGGCGTTGGCGATCATTGGCCACGAAAAAACGGAGAATACAATAGCTTCTGAGTTGTGGCAGAAACACATTCACCCTGATGACTTGCCAGCGGTAAGTAAGGCAATGACAGAATACCTCTCGGGCGAGGGACCACCGTACGACGTCGAGCACCGCATGATCACCGATGATGGCAGGGAAATCTGGATACACAGTCGTGGCACGGTCGTGTCCGACAATACCGGTGCGCCGGTGAAGGTAGTGGGTACGTTTACCGACATTACAGAGAAAAAGAAAGTCGCGGAAAATATTCGTAAAAGTGAAGTGAGCCTGAAACAGGCACAACGGATCGCCCATGTCGGAGACTGGACCTGGGATCTAGTCACCAGCGAAGTCACATGGTCAGATGAGATGTATCGTATCCATGGCGTGGATCTGGAGGAAAAAACAGATGACGTGTGGGGCATCATGCAGGAGCGAATCCATCCTGACGATATGCCCCGGGTGCAGGCTGTATCCGAAGAAAGCATGAAGGGAGATTCAAAAGTCTCGATTGAATATCGTCTTGTTCAACCGGACGGCAGCATTACCCACGTATTGGGTCAGGGAGAGTCTGTTTTCGACGCAGAAGGAAAAATGATACACCGCATCGGAACAGTGAAAGATATAACGGATATCAAACGTGCGGAACAGGCGCTGTTGCACGAGAAAAATTTTGTTAGTGCCATCCTGCAATCTGCCAATTCACTGCTGATCGTACTGGACAAAGCGGGGCGAATCATCCGTTTTAATCGCGCATGTGAGAAACTCACTGGTTACAGCTTCGACGACATTAGTGGAAAATTTATTTGGGACACATTACTGGAGACGAAAGACATAAAACCGGTAAAGCAGATTTTTAATGATCTGCGCACCACTGCCTTGCCCAGTAGTTATAAAAATAACTGGGTCACCAAAGATGGCAGGAAGCGCATGATTGAGTGGTCCAATAGCGTGATAACCGGAAATGAAGAAGGCAGCATATCTTTTATCGTGGCCATCGGGAACGATATTACTGAACGCGTGATGGTCGAAGCTGAAAGGGACAAACATGCCAGGGCGCTGGATCAGTCAGCTGACTCTGTGATGATTACGGATCGCAATGGCGTTATCGAATATGTGAACCCGGCGTGTGAAAATATTACCGGGTATGCACGCGAGGAGCTGATCGGACAGAACCCTCGCATTGTGAACGCTGGTAAACAGGATGGCGCATTCTACCATCGACTGTGGGAAACCATATTGGCTGGCAGAGTATTCAGGGATGTATTGATAAACCGTGCCAAAGACGGAAGTCTGTATTACGAGGAAAAAACTATTGCCCCCTTGCTGGACAGCGAGGGCAAAGTGACGAGTTTCGTGTCTACCGGCAAGGACATCACCGAACGTGTCGCAACACAGGAACGAATGTATTACCTGGCGCACCATGACGTGCTCACCGATCTGCCGAATCGCATCCTGTTTCTTGAACGGCTGGGCCATGCCCTGACAGGCATTGATCGGCGGGACCAGTTGTGTGCGATATTGTTTCTCGATCTCGACCGGTTCAAGAATATTAATGATACCCTCGGTCACGATATTGGTGATAAATTATTGCAGGCAGTGGGTGAGCGCCTTAAGGACTCTGTTCGAGAAGGTGATACCGTTGCTCGCCTTGGTGGCGATGAATTTACGGTGCTGCTGGAAAACATTCAGTCAGCCGACGCCGTTGCACCAGTTGCCCGCAAGGTGCTGGCAGCGTTGGCAACCCCGTTTCAAGTAGATGATCATGAGCTGTACTCGTCTGCCAGTATTGGCATCAGCATGTACCCTGACGATGGATCCGATCCCAAAAGCCTGTTGAAAAATGCCGATACCGCAATGTATCGGGCGAAGGATCAAGGTAGAAATACCTACCAGTATTACTCTGCGGAAATGGGTGCCAGGGTGCGGGAGTACCTGACGCTGGAGACCGGTCTCAGGCACGCACTGGACCGAAATGAATTCGAGCTTTATTACCAGCAACTGGTAGACATCACTGACGGAGTGCCCTTTGGTGCCGAGGCGTTATTACGCTGGCGACACCCGGAACATGGCCTGGTCTCACCCGGCGATTTTATCCCGCTACTGGAGGATACCGGCCTCATTGTAGCCGTCGGGGAATGGGTAGTAGATCAGGCTTGTCGGCAGGTCATGCAGTGGCTGGAGCAAGGTCTGGCACTACGGCGCATGTCGATTAATCTTTCCAGTCGCCAATTTGATGAACTGGATTTTCTCGACAATGTGCTTGAGATAACCCGACACTATGGTGTGCCGGCCGGTTTGCTGGAGTTTGAAATTACAGAGAGTCTGTTGCTTCGTCAGGCACATTATACTGTTGATGTATTGCAGCTACTGAACAAAAGTGGCATTCGAATCGCGATTGATGATTTTGGAACCGGTTATTCGTCATTGAGCTACCTGAAACGATATCCTATCAGTACTCTCAAAATTGATCGCAGTTTTGTGCGTGATGTAACCGCCGACCCGGGTGACGCTGAGATCGTTAAAGCCATCCTGGCGATGGCGCGTAGTCTCAACCTGGATGTCATTGCGGAAGGTGTCGAAACAAGGAAGCAGGAAGAATTTCTCAGTGAAGCAGGCTGTCGCAGTGTGCAGGGTTATCTATATGCCAAACCCTGTACCGCAACCGAGTTTCTGAATACCTGGGGGGGTCAGAAGCAGGAACCCCGATCAGGAGACCAGGCGCCGATTAATAAACAGGATAATAGTGAATAACACCAGTGCCCCTGCCTGGTGCGTCGCTGCCAGTGCCACCGGCACCGCGAATAATAGCGTCGTTATACCTAATGTCACCTGAATCGCCAGCATGGCCAGCAGCAGATGCAATGCCAGGCGCGTCCGCGGTTCCGTAATAGTTCGCATCGCAAAAAACCAGAAGGCAGGAACGCTTGCGATTAACAGCCAGGCGATCATGCGATGGTTAAACTGGACAGTAGTAATATTTTCAAACCAGTTAATCCACCAGGGCTGTTGGGAATACAATCCGTCGGGAATCCAGTAGCCATTCATGGTGGGAAAGGTGTTGTAGGCCAGCCCGGCTTTGGTGCCGGCGACAAATCCACCCGAAACGATCATGAGCAGAATCAGTGCAGTCAGGGCGAGACTGTATTGCATGATTTTTCGATGTGAGGTACTGATCCGGGAGGGTCGGGGTAGCAGGAAGCCCCACGCGACCCAGAGAATATAACCGTAAATTGAAATGGCGGCGATCAAGTGTGCTGTCAGTCGGTATTGGCTGACATGGGGCCGGTTCACCAGCCCGCTTTTTACCATGTACCAGCCAAGCAGGCCTTGCAGGCCACCGAGCACGAACATAATAATGAATTTCGGTGCATGGGCCTTTGCTATTTTCCCTTGCGCCAGAAATATCAGAAAGGGAATCAGAAATGCCAGTCCGATAGTGCGGCCGAGCAAGCGGTGTGAATATTCAAACCAGAATATGGATTTGTAATCCTCCACGTCCATCTTGCGGTTTATTTTGCGGTACTCGGGAAACTGTTTATATTTGTCGAAAGATTCCTGCCACTGTTGTTGTGTTAGCGGTGGCACGATACCAGCAACAGGTTTCCACTCCACTATTGACAGGCCCGAGCGGGTCAGGCGGGTGACGCCGCCGAGAATTATCATAGAAAAGATGAGCGCGGCAACAACAAGCAACCAGATCGCGATAGCACGGTTTGAACCTTGCTGGGGCATAGCGACTAATTCAACTGGTAAAAACGGGCGCTAATCATACTGGTTCAGGGGGCGACGCGACAGCCGCGATAACCCGTCACTGGTATCACTTTAGACGCCCGGGATTGCGAAAGAATTGCAGGGCGTTGGTCAGGCGTACCCGGGTTTCCAGATCCTTCGGCAGCGATCGCAGCCAGCGACGATGGAAACCAATAAAGCGATCCAGTTGTTGCCAGCCGGTATCGGGCTGATCCCACTGGTGGGCATTGTCGACCGGCCACACGGTATCAGAACCGGCCATGAATTTATCGGGCCAGGCCCTCATCACCTTTACCCAACCAACCAACAATCTGCCTCTGTCGTCAACGACTGGTGGCGATTCGATATACCGCCAGGGGTCGCGCGCAGATAGTTCAACCCAGACATTACTGCAGGCGGTTAGCAATCGATCTATTTGCTTCGCATTCAGTGTGCCACCGGCGTGCGCCAGCAGGAAACGCGTTTTTGGATATTGTTTGCACAGCGGAATAAAATACTGTTCGCTGGATGTCTCGATGTGAATCAAAAACGGTACATCGTATTCGGCTGCTAGCTCGATCAACTGTTGCAAGATTTTATTTTTACGGCTGGGGCCCAGCCCGCCACGCAGATGTACTTCGCCGATGCCGTAGTACTTTTTGCTGGCCAATGCCTTTTTTGCTTCAACAATAACTTCTGGATCGGTAAACCAGTTTTGCCGGTGCGCGGCTGTTAAATACGGTCCGAAGATGGGAATTACCCAACTGCCACCCGCACGTTGAATTTCCAGCGCCAGGTCCGGTGGTGTACCACTGATCACCGCCAGCGTTACATTGTTCCTGAGAAGTGCGGTGACGGCCTCTTGCGGCGAGGTCACGCCGGTCTGGTCCCAGGTAAAATGTAAATGGACATCAGCGAAGGCGCCGTCATTTTTATCTGGTGCTGCCCATATCGGGCTATAGTAACTCGCCGCGAGCAACAGCATACCAATGCCTAGCTTACGACGAGTAAGAAGCGTCACGTCAGGGTTACCAATTTATTTCCTGCGCGGTTTGTTCACCAATGACAACGAGATCCAGCGATACCGGAATCAATGCCTCGTTTTCAGACAGGGCAATACGTCCCGCCATGATCTCGGCCAGTTCCTGGGGATAACGTGGATTTTGTTGCGGATCGCCGTACCCTTCCGGGAACCGTGGATTACCATTACGATCGTACTTATCGCTGGCCCCAAGCGTGTGTAATAGTTCGTGAGTAATGATTATATTGTTTTGTGCATTTTGATCCGGCACCGCAAAGGCGTTGACCACACCCACCAGCCCCTTCTGTAAACCAAACGAGTGTTTCAGAGGTTTGTTGTTATCGTTGCCATGATAAATTACAAAGATACGAATGTGCCGTGTCTCCAGTCCAAACGACGACAGGTTCTTGTATAACCAGTAGCGCAAGACCAGACTCCAGCGGCCAATCGCAAAAACACCGGCCGGTCGTGGTGGTGGTGCCGGTGGCAAGGCGAGTATTTCCGGCCCCAAAGTAATGTTCACCAGCGGCGAAGTAGACACCTCGAAGGCATCGGCTTCCTCGTCGAGAAATCGTGTAATGCCAGCAAAATTTTCCACGCGCAGACCATCTATATATTCAGCAACTTCATCGGTGTCCGGGCCGTTAATGGGATAAATCGTAAGTTTTAATGGCCGCGACCAGTTGGACATGGCGTTGGTCTGGTAATAGGTTCCACCGGCGACCACCACCAGGATAACCAACAGTATCGCGATGCGCACGCGTTTAAATGTAATGAGGTGGCGTTTGCTCATCGAGGGAATTATAGTGCTATTTGTATTTGGTGTCGCTGCGTGACTGGTTTGCTACCTCTTTATTAACCTGTTATCCCGAGCGCTGTCGAGGGATCCTGTGTCTCGTCCGTCATTCCGGTGCATGTCGGAATCCAGTCTTTTAATGTTCCGCCTTCGACGTTTTTAGTCCCTTCTCCCTCCGGGAGAAGGCCAGGATGAGGGATTAACATATGTCGCTCCGCGACCTCTAATCGGGTTCTCGCACCCGAAGGCGAGTGACTTCTTCTTTACTTGTCCAAAGTAGAAGTAACCTGCTGCCGGTTACCGAACAACGTGAGGGTATGCCCTCGGGTGCAGCCACCGGCATGGTTGCAGTTAAAGCACGCCGAAGACGGAGCAAAACAATCTGTTATGGAAAATAAAAAAATCGCCCTCTGGAGAGGGCTCCCACCAAACCTTCAGCACGCAAAGAAGAGGTGGCAGGGCCGACGGGACTGGCACCGGCAAAATGGCCGCTAGCGTCGGCTCCACCGACACCCATTACCCTTTCCGAATCCATGCCGGTATTAATGTCCGCACGCCACCTTCCGGCATTAACCGATCCCACAGTTGCCCAAGTTTGGTCGCGACATCAATTCCCACCGCCAACGTCGCCGGAATTGTAATTAGCGTTACCAGTGTAGCGAATACCAGTCCCCATGAAAGTGCCAGCGCCATCGGCGAGACGAAGGGATCCATGCCACCCCAGCCATAAGCAGTAGGCAACAGGCCCACCACCGTCGTGGCTGCAGTCAGGATCACGGCACGCAAGCGGCGGCGACCGGCAAGCACAATTGCGTCACGGCATTCCATGCCTTCTTTCATGGCACGCTGAAAGAATACCAGCAGAATCAATGCGCTGTTCACGACCACGCCTGCCAACGCTACCATACCCAGGAGCGCGAAGAATGATAGTGGCATCGGCTTCCACAGGATGTCATGCACCAGAAAGCTGAGAATAATGCCGACGGCGCCAAACGGAATCGCCAGCATCACGATGATTGGATATTTCAGATTGTTAAACTGAATCGCCAGAATAAAGAATATGGCGATCAAGGCGAAGCCAAAAGACCGCACCAGCCCACCGATGGACTCTTCATTCTTTTCTGACTCGCCACCGTAGTTCAGGGTTACTTTGGATGCATCGTCACCCGTCCATTGCGGTTGTTTGTCCGCTACCCACTTATTGATCTCAACGCTGGTGACAACATCCGAATTGATGTTCGCCAGTACGCTAACGGTGCGGATACCGGCTCGATGGCGAATAGTGGTGTATCCCTGTTTTTCTACCAGCTTGGCGATGCGTGATAATGGTACCAGGCCGCCACGTTTATTGGGTAGCAACAGGCCCTTCAACATTTTTACCGGATCACGGGTCGAGTCCGGATAACGTATTGTGATATCTATTTCCTCAGTGCCTCGGCGGATGGTTGATACGCGCAGGCCACCCACGGCGGCGCGGACGTGGCGCGATGCTGTTATCAGGTCCACGCCGGCATAGGTTGCGAGCGTCCGATCCAGCACCACGTGCAGTTCGTCGTCACCAGGCAACAGACCGGATTCAACCGATGTCACTCCCTTCGCATCTTTCAGTAGTGCCATCAGACGCCGTGCCGTACGCTCTGTCGCGGCGTCGTCGCTACCGGATATCTCCACTTCCAGCGGCCGTCCGGTGGGCGGTCCGGGTGCAATTTCAGTGAAAGCGATATCCAGTTCCGGGAACAAGGGTGGCAAGTCCCTTGCCAGACTGTTCATGTCGTCAAGTGCGTTATGGTCCGGCCTGGCGACTGCCGGCGTATAAACCACGTTAATCTGACCAAATCGTCCACCGCGCTGAACCAGTGGATCGCCACCATCACGCGCAATCTGGCCAGTGGTAACCACCGTGCTTTCAAAGTATTCCGGATTAATGCGTTTGCGGATTTCGCCATCAATGCGGGCCAGCTTGTTGCGCATGGTATCGTAACTGGTTCCTCCGGGAGCGGTTACGCGAACCATGTACTGATCCACACCTGATGGCGGAAACAATCTGAATTTCATTGCGGTGCCTGCCAAAACAAAGCTACCAATCAGTATTGCTGCAGAAAGCGCCACTGTCAGATAGCGGTGGTCCAGCGCCTTTTCCAGCAGACGACCGTAGGCATCTTCCAGCTTGACTAGCCACTTGCGTTCCTTGGGGTGTTCTTTTGGTTTGGCAAGAAAAGCCACATGGCTTGGCAGTATCAGAAACGATTCCAGCCACGAGAAGAACAGCAGTGCCGATACCACAATCGGGATTGCCACAATGAATTTGCCAATCATGCCGCTCATAAACATCATTGGCAGGAATGCAGCAATGGTGGTCATCACCGTCGCGGTGACCGGTCCCAGCAATTCCATGGCGCCCACGGTGGCGGCTTTTTTTGGCGCCATACCCTGTTCCATGTGATAGGTAATATTCTCGCCAATAATAATGGCGTCATCCACAATCATACCCAACACGATAATGAAACCCATCATCGAGATCAGGTTGAGCGTGACGCCACTTAAGAACAATGCGTACAGGCCGGCAAAGAAGACGATCGGCAGGCCCCATGTGGTTGTCATTGCCACCGACGGACGCAGGAACAAAATCAATGTCAGAAATACCAGAATAATTCCGACAATGCCGTTGTTAGTAAGTACCCGAAGACGCATGCGAGCGAACTTGGACATATCCAGGAAGGTATCAACGCTCACATCCTGGCCATACAGTTCGGGAATCTTTTTTATGTATTCTCGTATCTCATCAACAATTGTAATAATGTCGGCATCGGATTTTTTCATGATGATAATGGCGGCGGCCGGTTTGCCCTGCACATCGACATACATCTGTGCCTTTTCCAGCGATTCGGTTACGCTGGCGATGTCACCGAGACGCAGGCCCTGGCCGAGCTCATTCGCACGCAACACCAGACTGGCGACGTCCGATGCGTCTTTAAACTCACCGGAAATACGAACCGCTTTTTGTCCTGTGCTGGTTTCGAGATCACCGCCTGGCGCGTTGACATTCCAGCTAGCCAGTGCAGAAGAAATTTCACCTATCGAGATGCGCTGTTGCCGCAATTTTTCGGGATCAACAACAACGCGTATCTCGGCCTTGCGGTTGCCTTGTATTATTACCCGGCCGACACCCTTGATGTCCAGAACGTCGTCGCGGATTTTGTCACCGAGTCGTTTTAGTTCCAGATCAGATCGCGGTGCAGAGATAGCCAGTTGCAGAATAGGAAACACACCGCCGTCAATTTCGAGCACGGCGGGTTCGTAGGGCAGGTCCTGTGGCAAGGTGGCACGACTCACGGCTAGCTGCACATCACCGGCAATGCGGTCACGATTGCTTGCATTAGGGTCGACTTCCAGCTCGATGCGTGCCGAACCCGGAAAGGCAATCGACGTCATTTTGTCGATACCGCTTAGCGACTTGAGTTCCTGTTCAATGGGTGTGACCAGCAAGCGCTCTACTTCTTCCGGAGAAGCTCCGGGATAAGCAGCATTGATCTGCACGCGATCAAGATTGACATTAGGAAAGGCCTCACGATTGATGGCTACAATGGCATAGCTGCCGAGCAGCAGTAGAAATACCGAGATCAGGTTAACAATGAGATCCCGGTCAACAAGGAATCGTATGAAGGCGCGCATTATTTTTCTCCTTTATTGCCCACTGCGGGCATCATTGCATCCTGCAACAGGATGCCTCGCAACAATTCGAGTGAGGCATGTTGACGCAAAAGCTCGATACGATGCCGTTCACGCGCAAGTTTGCCGATCTGATAATCGTTTTCAAACAGAATTAGCTGTGTGGTATCGGTTCGGCCGCTGCGATAACGCTGGAAGGCTTCGTCAACTTTTTTCCGTTCGACAATCACGCGTCGTCGCTGGCTAGCCAGCGATATGTTTGTTTTCCTGATGCCAGCGATAAGCCCGGTCACGTTGTATTTAACGTCGTCACGAATACGCTCGGCTTCGCGCAGCGCAATGGAACGGTCCAGCATGGCTTGTGTCACGACGGCCTCGTTGCCGCTATTGTCCAGTGCCTTGTGAAACTCGAGACGTACACCAGCAGCGTAATCGGATTGATTGACCGGCGGGATGGCTGGACCTTGCCTGTTGCCATAACCCAGGCCAAGCACCAGATCAATCGTGGATCTGGCCAAGTCTTTGCTGGTCACCAGCTGTGATTCCGCAATTTCAATCTGGGCCAGTTGCCGATGCAGATCGGGGCTATAGGCTTTCGCCTGTTCAAGAATGGAATCGATATCACTATCTACTGAACCGTCTTTATCATGCAATACCGGCGTAAACTCCGCGCCGCGCGGGCGACCCAATAGTCGATTTATTAATGTTCGTTGTTGTTCCCAGGTTGTCACCAGGGAATCATAATCTGCAATGCGTGCTTGCAACTGCGCTTCCGCTTGCAGTAAATCCTTTTCCTCACTCAGCCCCAGACGCTCATTGCGGCGAATAAAACTTTTTAATTTTCGTGCCCGGGCAACAGCATCTTTCGCAGTTTCCATCTGGGCCTGTATCAGCGCGGCCAGATAGAACAATTCGATAGTTTGCGTTGCCAGTCCATCTCGAACACTTTGCTCGTTTGCGCGGGCGATGCGTTCACCCGCCTTGGCACTTTTTAGCCCCTCGTTATATAGCGGATTGCCCGTGCCCTTCGCCAGCGGTTTACGATAGTTGGCGTCAACTCGAGCGAGGCGTGATGGATTCGGGAAGGTGGGGCCAAAACTGAACGAACTGTCTACATAATTATAACTGCCGCCGAGACCAATGGTACCTCCGGAAGCCAATTGTCGACTCAGTTCTGCGCTCAGGTTAGCGGTATCGCTGGGCGTACCACTAAATTGTGAAAGATCGTGGTTTGCACCTACCTGACCACCCAGATTCCAGCCAAGCACACTCCTGGCCCTGATGATATCCTGCTGCGCTCGCCTTGCCTGCAGGCGTGCAATTTCCACCGTCGGATAGGTTAACATTACCCGGCGCAATGTCTGGTGCAGGGTAAACGATTCGGCAGTCGCAGTTTGTGGCGTCAGTATCGCGAACCCTGACGCGATAACAACCATTAAGAGCAATATGCGGAGTTTATTCATGGTGTTATTTTCTCCTGTTCACGCTGTTGCCGACAGCGTCAAACGTTCCTGTTTGTCGGGCATACCGGATATCCTAAGAAGAGCCGGTTAAGTCGTTTGGTTTAACCACCAAACCGTTCAATATAATATCCAGATGGGTCTTCATATATTCGTCAACGTCATAGGGTCGTTTATCAAATGGTGCCAATGAATGCTCCCAGATTGCCGCAAATATCATTGGTGCCATCACCGCACGGGCACCGTGGTGGATGTCCTTGATATCAAATTCGTTGCGATCGACTCCGCGTTGAAGAATTCGCTCGACTATCGCAGTACCTCGGTTGACAACGTTGTCGACATAAAATTTTGCGATTTCGGGAAAGTTTTTTGCTTCGGCGATAACCAGTTTGGGAATGCCACAGACCTTGGTGTGGATGACGTTGTCGAGCCAAAATTGCACCAGGCCAGACATGAGGTCAATGGTCGCGCCTTCATAGGAGTCAACTGTATATTCTGATTGCTCGATGTGGGGCAGTACCATTTCCTTTACCAGGGCCTGGAACAAGGCTTCTTTGCTTTCGTAGTATAAATACACCGTGCCCTTGGAGACACCGGCACGTTTTGCGACTTCTGTCAGCTTGGTTGCCGCAAATCCTTTCTCGGCAAAGAGATCCAGCGCGGCTTCGAGAATTTCTCCCGGACGGGCCTCTTTACGTCTACGCCAGCGGCAGCCACCTTCTGCACATATTTCATGTTTTCCCATGGCTGATAAATAACTGACCAGTCAGTAATTTGTCAAGTAAAATCGACTCTGAATTCTCCTAATATCTCTATGGGAAAAGGAAACCCGCAAGTCTCAAACAGGTTGTATAACTGGATGATTCACAAACTGGTATTTGGCGTTATTACAGCCGGCAAGGGATGACCTAGAATATCAGAAGGATTGTGGCAACAATGGGAGGGGTTTTCAGGGGCGTCCGACTGTAGGCAATTCTCTCCAGAATCATGCTACCCCGGGGGGTGGTGTGACGGGTGGCAAGGATATCAGAATAAAAAAATGGGTCTATTCTCCAACTACGACATTGAAGACATCATCGCCGAAGGCGATACGGCAACCCTGTATAAATGCGTGCCGTCCTCAACCAAAACCCCGGTGGCGGTCAAGGTATTGTCGCAGCAGTTGATGAATCGGCATCCCGATATTATCAACCTTTTTGAAAATGAGCCCTTCGTATTAACGCGACTGAGTCACCCTGGAATCGTGCGTTTGATCGATCGCGGTACGGCTGGCGGTCTGCCTTACTTTGTAACGGAGTATGTAGACGCCACACCACTCAACGTCGCGCTAAAAACGAAGGTTCTGGAAATAGGCAAGAGACTTGATGTGGCAATGCAGATTTGTAAAGCAATGTCCTATGCACATAGAAACGGTGTAATCCACCACCATCTCCAACCTGCCAATGTACTTATTGATAAGCAGGGTAACGTACACATTACCGACTTCGGTATTGCGCGACTGGTAAATCTCCACCTTGATGGGCAGGGATCCATGGCTTCGCAACCCTATCTGTCGCCAGAACAAAAATCGGGGAAAGGTGAGTTGACTGCTTCGGCGGATATCTATTCTCTAGGCGTACTGATGTACGAAATGTTCACGGGCCAGTTACCGGGCGAGCCATTGGCTTTTCCGTCTTATCATGACGCGGCCATACCCGCCTACCTGGATGAAATTATCACTACCTGCCTTAATCCAACTCCGGGTATTCGTTTCAGCAGTGCTGGTAAAGTAAAAGAAAAACTGCTGGATTCCATGTGGGGCGCGCACCTTCCGGATTCGAAAAAGAATGCGGTGTTGCAAGACATGGGGGATATCAATACCCGGTTCGTCATGCTTGACGTTATCAGGGAAACCCGCTTCAGTGCGGTCTATCTTTGTGAGAACACAGTCAATCACAATCGAGTTGTGATCAAGAAAGTTTCCGGTACAAAAGAGGGGTACAAGGAAAGTACGGTGCTAAGCAATCTGCAGCACCCGGATGTCGTCAATGTGTTCGGAACGTCAATGGAAGGCGATACGTTTAACGTCGTCATGGAGTATCTCGCCGGAGGCAGTCTCGCCGACCGCCTGGTCAACCACTGGCCGTGGGAGAAAGCCGTTGCAACAGTTAAAAGTGTATGTCAGGGAATGGTGTTCATTCATTCCAATAACCTGGTGCACGGAAATCTCCGACCGTCTAATATATTATTTACCAAAGGTGGACAACCCAAGGTAGCTGACTGCTCGTTTAATGAGCATTATGGTGGCGAACCCACCGGGACCAACTGGTATGCCTATCCTGACCAACCAAAAAGCAAACCGGGGGATATTTATGCAATGGGCGCCATTCTGCTTGAAATGGTATGTAATCTGGTGCCAACGTGGAAGAGAAGCGAATTGGTGGTTAATGAACGATTCTCGTCATTGCCTGCTGAATTACAGAGTATCATCAGGCGCATGCTTGCGGTGGTTCCCAAAGACCGTTATCGCAGTTTCGAGGAACTGATCAAGGAACTGGATGGACTGGCAGGTACTGTAAATCGCAGACGCATAGAAAAAAAGACGCAGCGTTTATTAAGAAGACTCGGGTCCCTGCTTTTTTTGCTATTACTGTCTGGCCTGGCTGTTTTGGCATTCTATTTTTCGGATACGACAAGTGACATCGTCGAAGCTCTAAAGGATATAGTCGGTATTCAGTAGTCATCATCCGGGCAAATTGACCTGGAGATGATAACCGGCAAATTTGCGTATATTGATCACACCTGAATCGAATATAAGATACTGCCCTTTAATGCCCAAGAGTGCGCCGCTGACTACCGGCATCTTGTCAAAATTGAGCGAGCTGACTTTCTCGGGATAGGTATTCACTGGAAAGTCGATATTAACAATTTCCTCTTCCAGTGACGTAAAACTGTCATCGCCGTGTTCCGAGCGGATGATATCGAGCTCGGTATCGCACTCATTCAGCAGATGATCCCGCCTGGCCAGCAGATCGACCGGATCCGGTCTGCCTTTTAACATGCGGCGCCAGTCGGTGCGGTCGCTCACGTGCTTCTTGATTACCATTTCTGCTAAACCCGAGAGTAGCCGTGATTTCGCTTGCAGAATGGGCAGGGCCGCTGATGCCCCCTGGTCAATCCAGCGTGTCGGAATTTGCGAGACACGGGTAATGCCGACTTTTACACCTGATGAATTAGCAAGATAAACAATGTGCGGCTGTATACAATTTTCATCTCCCCAGGCCGGTTCACGACAAGTGCCTGCGGCATAGTGGCATAACTCCGGCCGCACGATACACTGATCGCAACGGGCCAATGATCGCATACAAGGAAAACAGTAACCTTGGCTGAAACTTTTGCTGGTCTTGCGGCCGCAGGCGATACAATTGATCAAACCGGTGTATGTCAGCGAGATGTTTTTACCGATGTAGTCGTTGAGTGGAACCAGTTCGTCTCCAACAGGGAGTTGGTAGTGTACGGGTGATTCCAGTGAGACCACCATTTTTCGGATATTACCGGCGACCTTCATTTACAATGCCTTATGTCATCTGATCAGGTCAGTGTATTGGCGATCATACCTGATGTCTGCATTAGAAATACATTCGATTTCAGTGCACAATTTTGGTCATTATCCGGAGAACGGTATGAAGAGATTGAAGACAGTTCTCATAGCAGTGTTGCTTGTCCTTTTACCTGTTTGGGCAAGTAACGCAGGATTACTGGAAGACTTGCAAAGGGAGCTTCAAAAACAAAGCGGCACCGCAGCACCGAGTCAGCAACAAATGGTTGCTGCCGTGCGCCAGGCGCTGGAACAGGGTGGTGTTCATGCGGTGGATTCACTTGGCAAGCGCAATGGTTTTCTTGGAAACCCGAAAGTACGTATCCCCGTTCCCCCGCAGCTGAGAAGTATCGAGCAGGGAATGCGCCAATTGGGGCAGGGTAAAAAGGCGGATTTATTTATTACCAGTCTCAATCGCGCTGCCGAGCGCGCTACGCCGTTGGCTAAAGATATCCTGGTGGGTGTAATTCGGAAAATGACCGTGCAGGACGTTTTAAAGATTGTTCGTGGTCCGGAAAACGCAGCAACGACCTATTTCAGAAATAAGACCAGCAAGCAACTCACAAAGGCCATGCTACCGATCGTGGCTGACGCTACCAACAAGGTCGATGTTACCCACTCCTATAAAGGTCTGATCAGGCAGGCAGGCCCGCTGGCGGCATTTGTTGATTTGAAGCAACTGGATATCGATGCGTACATCACGCGCAAAACACTAGATGGAATATTTCTACTGATCGCGGATGAAGAAATGCGAATTCGTAAAGATCCAGTTGCCCGGACAACAGGCTTGCTTAGGAAAGTCTTCGGCGGAGGTTGGTAATTGATGGTCGTATGGCAGTATTCGATCCAGTAGTGGACAGAAAATTATTTACAAAATAAGTTGCCAACAAATATACCTGACAAACTGCAGTCCAAGCTCTGATCAGCAAGCTTGACAGAATTATTTGATATTGAGGCTGCGGCCGGATTCTCCTTATTGGACCTATTCGATCTTTTTCCCATCCTCGAATTCGCCGCCGTGGATTGAGCCTTCCGCATCACGATAGGCGCCCTCGCCATCTATCCGGTTATTTCTGAACTCGCCCTTGTAGCGCTCGCCATTTGGCCAGGTATAGACACCGGCGTCGTTCATCATATTATTTTCAAATTTCCCTGTGTATTGCTCACCATTTGCCCAGGTGAAAGTTCCTTTTCCCGCCATCCTGTTTTTCCTGAATTCACCGACGTAGCGGTTACCATTTCGCCAGCGGTAGGCACCCTGGCCGTGGTAGAGGCCGTTCCTGAACTCACCGACATAGCGAGATTTATTAGCGGCGGTATAGGTGCCCTGTCCATGGTAAATATTATTTCTGAACTGCCCGACGTAGTTGCTGCCATCGGCATATACAAGTGTGCCGGTTCCATGTTTTTTGCCTTTCAGGTACTCGCCCGTATAGCGCACACCATTACCCCAGTTATACTTTCCTTTTCCGGAGAACCGACCCTCGACAAAACCTCCCTTGTAGCTCCGTTTACGATCTACACTTATCGCAAAGCCCTGGCCGTTGGCATAACCATTTTTGCATCCACCCCTGATCAACTTCCAGCTGACTACGTTTTTTTTGACCTTACAAGCCGTTTTCGTCTTCGGCGTTTTCGATTTGGCAACAGAGGACGCGGGCGCAGTTTTTCTGGCAGTCGATGCGGCCGGGCCATCACTTTTAGGTCCGGTCGCACAGCCAGCCACTAAAAGAGAAGTGGCAGCAATCATCAGGTAGCTTCTGACTCTAGGCATTAATCACTCCGGTCGTTACTTTGGGGGTTCCGCCGGAGCGGTTGGCTCATCAACCGGTCCGGTTTGCCGCAACTGAATATCCGCAGGTGTCCCCAGCTCGGTGGCGGGTTTAGCCTTTGAAAGCGGATTTTGTCCCCTGCCCCAGAACAGTGCAATAAGCACCAGCAGAACCACAAGCGCAATGAAAGCAGCAACGAACCACCGACGCTTGTTTTGTGTCTCAGGTTTGTCTTGATGCGTTCGAGGTGTGGTACGAGGTGGCTGCGATTGCGGGGCTGACTTCACACCGCTTTCGGGGCCGGATACATTCTTCTTCTCGATTGTTGTTCGCGCAGCAGGTGTGCGCCCCTGCAACCCGGCGACCTGTGATGGTGCCTGCGCGGGTTTGGTTTCGTTAAGGGGTTTAGGTAGACCGGCTGCCCTGATTTTTTTCACTTCGCCCGCTCTGGTTACGGCTTGCGCCCTCTTTATTTTTCTAGGGTCAGTCTGCTGTTTTCCAAATACGGCATCACCAAAAACGATCTCGTTGATCTTCAGGGACGTGAATTCCCGTTGGCGGTCGAACTTATCCTGATAAATTCGGCGCCGTTTCATCCTGAAAACGATGATACCTTTCTCCTGTCCGTGTTTTACTACTTGCGCGCGAACACGGGCGCCATGCACCAGTGGCTGACCGGTCGCTACCTGATCGCCATTGACCAGCGTGCAGACCTCGTCAAACTCGACGAGTTCACCAGGTTCCGCCTGCAAACGCTCGACCTTCACTATTTTTCCAGGAGAAACTCTATACTCCCTGCCACCTGTTTTTATAATTGCATATATGCGCATTTTTATCGTAACACTGCCCGGACGCCCGATATTTCAGGCAAGAACCCAATGCTATAGAACAACGGCCGATAATAATCAAGGACTGAATCAGTCAGGGGGCCAGCCGACGGGGAGTGGGAGAACATAAAAACAAACTTTTGATTTGATGTCCTGCTAACCATTTTTTACCAGTTGAAGTTTCTGATCACGGTCCAGTTTTTTAATCTCGGCTTCACGTATGGCCGCGCTACTACGCGAATCACACTGCTCAAACCATTCCAGGGTAACGGGACGACGTGCCCGTGTGTATTTCGCGCCCAGGGCGCTTTCATTGTGTTCTTTCATTCGGCGATCAAGGTCAGTGGTTACGCCGGTATAAAGACTTTTGTCTCTGCACTGGACCATGTAGACAATCCACCGTACTGGCTCTTTTTGTCTCTTGACTATTCCCATCGAAATCTCAGTGCACCTGCAATTAGAAAAATAAGACTCATGCCAGTCAGGGCAAATATTTCCGTTGAAACGCCAGTCAGCGTGGCGCCATCAATCATGATCGAGCGCGCTGCTGTGGTGATATGAGTCAGTGGGAATATCAGCGAAATTTTCTGCACGACAGGGTTTAACCCCTCAAGCGAGAACCACACGCCGGACAGGAATATCATTGGCCAGCTGACCAGATTAAGAATCCCACCCGCAAACTCCTCACTCGCCGTGCGTGATGCGATCAATAGACCCAGACTAATCAAGCTGGCGGCGCCAAGTGTGAATATCAGAAATAAATTGAAGTACGATCCAAACATAGCGAAATCTACAAATACATCGGTTCCAAAATACACACCAATAGTGATGACCATTATTAGCAGTAATCGCGATACCACCTGCGCGGTCAAAAATTCAAAAGCGCTTAGCGGAGTTGCCTTGAGGCGTTTGAGGACACCATTCTTGCGGTAGCGTACGATGACATAACCGACGCCAAAAAGTGCGCTAAACATCATATTCATACCCAATATTCCGGGTATCACCCAGTCAACATACCTGATCTTCGCTCCGGATACTGTAACGCGATCGTAGTCGCTGTCGTCCGAGCCCAACAATACTTTTTCCAGCAAATATCCCTGCGGCGAGGCATCGTTAATCCAGTAACGTTTTTGCCTGCGATCCAGCAGCATATCCACTTGATGGCGCTCTACTCTGGTGATGGTGCTTTGTAAATCTTGCACATGATAGAAGTGGATATATTTTGTTTTGAGGAATCCGTTCGCGGAGACCTGTGTGTGATCACCATCCTGATACAGTGCGACTTTGTAACGATCAGGAGGTTCTCCAGAAAATGCAAAGGCAAACCCGGCGACGACGAGCACCGGAAACAGGATATTCCAGGAGAGTGCAGCGCGATCGCGCAGGAATTCCTTGTTACGCGCTTTGAGTACCGACAGGAATCTTTTTGTTCTCACCCTCTAAGTTCCTTTCCGGTAAGTTCGATAAACAGGTCTTCCAGTGTACGTTTGCGTACGCGCATATTGGCCAGTGATACATTTGCATTGATGAGCGCCTTGACGGTTGTATTCACATTTTCACTGAGTAATTCGACAGTGCCATTGTCGCGTAAAATTTCCGAGGCGACATCGCTGAAATTGTGTGGCACATCTTCGTCGGGTAGCAATATTACGGTATCATCAAAATGTTTTGATAGCAGATTGTCCGGTGTGCCCTGGGCGATTATTTTGCCGTGGTCCATGATTATAATTTCGTCACACAGGTCGTAGGCTTCCTCCATGTAGTGCGTAGTCAGCAGGACGGTTTTACCTTTCTGGCGAATGTCGCGAATCAGTTTCCAGAAGTTACGTCTCGCCTGTGGGTCGAGACCTGTAGTCGGCTCGTCAAGAAAAACGATTTCAGGATCGTTAATCAAGGCAACCGCAAGCAGCAATCGCTGGCGTTGTCCCCCCGAAAGACGTTTGGCGTCGCGGTCCAGAAACTCTTCCAGTGCACAGGCCTGAACGAGCTCACTGATTGGCATTGATCGGGGGTAAAGATCACGAAACATTCTGAGTACTTCGAGGCTGGAAATAAAATCCGGTAGCGCGGTGGTTTGAAACATGATGCCGGCTTCCTGGCGGAAATCGGCGGCCAGGGGTTTGCCCTTGTAGTGTATCTTCCCGGCCGTGGGCTCTTTGATTCCTTCCATTAGCTCAACTGTGGTTGTCTTTCCGGCACCGTTAGGACCAAGCAACCCAAAACAGCTTCCATGCGGTATGTCAAAAGAAACACCATCGACGGCCTTTACGTCTCCAAAATACTTCTTTAGTCCGCTGATACGGAGCAGGGGGTTGTTTGACTGGTCCATGATATTTCCCTGGGGCATCTAATATTCCGCGTGAATAGTTGCGATTCCGGCGTTGGTGGTTCGGGTAACTATAAACGTCCCGGCGTCGGAATAAAATGGCCCCGGGCGCCGGCAGGAATCGTCTGTAAACAAAGCGTGGCTTGATACAGATCAAAGTATTGTTGGCCATGCTTGCATACAGTCGGGAATGGCAACGAGACGCACAGACGTTTCGGGTAAGAGGTGGTTTCAGTGACGGAAAGTCCCCAACAAGTAATTGGATTCGATGTGGATGGCGATTGCTATCTCAACATTACCAATCGATGCACATTGCGGTGTGACCATTGCCCGAAATTCCAGGGTGACTGGAACTGCAACGGCCACGACCTGCAGTTACATCGTGAGCCTACGGTAAGCGAAATACTGGATGCTGTTGGTAATCCAATGTCGTGGGAATATGTGGTATTTTCGGGTTTTGGCGAACCGACATTGAGGCTATACGATATGCTGGAAGTGTCTCGCAGGGTACATGGCATGGGTGGCAAAGTACGACTCGAGACCGATGGACTGGCCAGCATATTTTTTGGGCGCGATATCGCGCCAGATCTGGAGGGTAATATCGAGACCCTTGTGGTTTCAATCAAGGCACAGGACAGCGATACCTACGAAAAGATTTGTAAGCCAAAAATCAAACGGGCCCATGAGGCCGTAATCGAATTTGTCCGGCAGGCAAAAGAATATGTGCCCAACATTATTGTTTCGGCGATGGCAGATACCGAGGGAGTCGATCTGGCAGCGTGCCAGCGTTTGGCAAAAGATCTCGAAGTCGATTTCACTGCTCGCGCACCCTACCACTATTGTTAGTCACTGTAACTTGTCACGTAGACTGATAGACTCTACGAGACGAGCGCATGTTGGAAAAAATATGTATTTTCCGATGGCAGAATCCCCCGGCTACGGACTCTAATGCAACACACAATAAAATTTGATGCCGAACTGATTCGACGTTATGACAAGAGCGGTCCCCGGTATACCTCTTACCCTACGGCAGTGCAGTTCAATGACGGTTTTAGCGAGATTCGTTACCGTGAAATTGCGCGAGAAACGAATACCAGCGGGCGCCCGCTATCGCTATATTTTCACATTCCGTTCTGCAGTACGGTTTGTTTCTACTGTGGTTGCAACAAGGTTGTGACTAAAGACCGTTCCCGAGCTGTCCCCTATTTGCAACGGCTTCATCGCGAGATCGAAATGCAGGGTGTCCTGTTCAATCGCGATCGCACGGTGGATCAATTGCACTGGGGTGGCGGCACGCCAACCTTTATCAGTCACAATGAAATACGTGCCTTGATGGAAAAGACCGGTGAGCACTTCACGTTACTTGACGATGATAGCGGCGAATATTCCATTGAAGTTGATCCACGCGAAATAAGTGAAGGCAGTCTGCCGTTACTGCGCAAGCTTGGGTTTAATCGACTTAGCATGGGCGTGCAGGACTTCAATGAAAAAGTACAGCTGGCCGTTAACCGCATACAATCGCGCGAGCAAACATTATCGGTGTTGAAGGAAGCGAGAAGCCTGGGCTTCCGGTCTATCAATATGGATCTGATCTATGGACTGCCATTCCAGTCCGTTGCCAGTTTCAGTGAAACTCTGGAACAGGTGATTGAGGCTAATCCCGATCGTTTGTCTGTGTTTAATTACGCCCACTTGCCGGAAATGTTCAAACCCCAGCGGCGCATTAATGCAGACGATTTACCAAGTGCGGAAGAAAAACTCGCTATCTTGCAGGCCACGATTCAGATCCTGGGTGAAGCGGGTTATGTATATATAGGTATGGACCACTTTGCGAAACCGGAAGACGAATTGGCGATAGCACAACGTGAGGGCAGCCTTTATCGAAACTTCCAGGGATACTCTACCCATGCCGAATGCGACATGGTGGCTATGGGCAACACCGCCATCAGTAACATCGGTAACAGTTTTAGTCAGAACCAGCGGTCTCTGGATGACTACTTCGCAGCATTGGACGCCGATCAACTACCTATCATGCGTGGCTATGAACTCTCCGCTGACGACCGCATGCGGCGCCACGTAATTACCAGTTTGATATGCCATTTTGAGCTGGATGTCAGCGTGATTGAGAAACAGTTCGATATCGACTTTCAGCAATATTTTACCTCTGAGCTGGAGGCACTGTACCGAATGCAGCAGGATGGTCTGCTGACCCTTGGTGACGGGGTGATCGAGGTATTACCAGCCGGCAAGCTGCTCATCCGTAATATCTGCATGATATTCGATGTCTATCTGGAAACCCGCCCGCAACAGTTCTCCAAAGTCATTTAAAACCGCAACCTGGAGCTTTCCCAGGCAAAAACCCGGATCAAATTTGGCTACCAGTCTCGCCGGCCTGCGCTACCCTTAGTAGTTGTAGGGCCACCGTGGACGCGCCGGTGGATTCTTGGTCAAATGGTTAGCCCCGGTGAGTTTGGCTCGCGAACGAAGGATAGGCATGACTAAACAAAAAAAGGCAGAAGTGGTCAGTCTGGCGAGCGTTAAGGCAGCTTGCGAGGATTGTTCCTTACGTGAGCTGTGCCTGCCGTTGGGTTTGGGAGCGGAAGATCTGTCGATTCTGGGCACCATAGTTAAACGTACCCGCAAGCTTAAAAAGGGCGAGTTTGTCTATCGCATGGGCGAACCCCTGACTTCACTTTACGCTGTGCGTTCAGGCAGTGCCAAGACTTGTGAAATTTCGGCAACCGGTGAAGTTCAGATTACAGGTTTCCATCTGGCCGGCGAATTGTTGGGTATTGATGGCATCAGCGCTGAGCGCCACCATTGCGACGCCATTGCGCTCGAAAATACCGAAGTCTGTGAGATTCCTTTTGACAAGCTGGAGGCGCTGGCCCGCGATATTGAGGGTCTGCAGCACCAGCTATTCAAAATACTCAGTCGTGAGGTGGTGCAGGACGGTGAATTGCTGTTGATGTTAGGAAAGTTGAACGCCGAAGAAAAACTGGCGGCGTGTTTGCTGAGTTTCTCACGCCGTTTTGAACAATTGGGTTATTCGGGCACCGAGTTCCGGATTAGCATGTCGCGGCAGGATCTGGGCGACTATCTCGGTCTGGCGCTGGAAACCGTCAGCCGTCTGTTTTCCCGCTTTCATGACGAAGGCCTGCTCGCGGTGGATGGGCGGCAGATCCGCATTCTTGATCGTCATCGTCTGACCAAAATGGCCGGTCTCGGCGACGTGGATATCCCGTCCCACCATCTGCAGAATTGATGTCGTCAACCTGCCTCGATAGTCCAGGTTGACAACAATCCAGCCTTCCCCTAGTTTCTCGCCACCAATGGAAAGCAGGCCCACATCATGTCCCTAAATCGCAAAGAAATCGAAAAACTGTTCAATTTGCCCTTCAGCGACCTGATATTCAAGGCTCAGGGGGTCCATCGCCAGCATTTTGATGCCAATACCGTGCAGGTCAGCACGTTATTATCCATCAAGACCGGCGGATGTTCCGAGGATTGTGGATATTGTTCCCAATCCGCCCGTTTCGATACCGGCGTTGAATCTGAATCGTTGATGGCGTTGGAAGATGTGATCGAGGCCGCTACCGTGGCCAAGGCCAAAGGGGCAACACGTTTTTGCATGGGCGCCGCCTGGCGTGGGCCGAAAGAGAAGGACATGGGGCCGGTAACAGAGATGATACGTGCGGTACAGGAACTGGGCCTCGAAACCTGTGCAACTCTCGGCATGCTGAAAGAAGGGCAGGCCGAACAATTGGCCGATGCCGGGCTCGACTATTACAACCATAATCTCGATACCGCCAGTGATTATTATGATGAAGTGATTCACACCCATAGTCAGGATGATCGGCTCGACACCCTGGCCAAAGTGCGCAAAGCTGGAATGAAGGTCTGTTGTGGTGGCATTGTCGGTTTGGGTGAATCACGGACGCAGCGTGCCGGACTGATAGCCGAGTTGGCGGCGCTTGATCCGCAGCCAGAAAGCGTGCCAATCAATTTATTGGTAAAAATCCCAGGTACACCACTGGCTGGCAACACGCATGCCTCACCTTCGCTAGAGCCGTTGGAGTTTGTTCGTACCATCGCCGTGGCACGTTTATCCTTGCCCAAAAGTTATGTTCGTCTTTCTGCAGGTCGACAAGAGATGCCGGATTATCTGCAAGCACTATGCTTTCTCGCCGGTGCCAATTCGGTGTTCTATGGCGACAAATTGCTGACGACGCCAAACCCGGATACGGTCGCGGACATGGAGCTGTTTAAAGTGCTGGGACTAAAAACCGAAGTTTCTGCCCATGCCCATCTGGAACGGGAAGTCGCCGAAGCCTGATTCCAGCCAATCATTGATTGTAAAGGCCGCCACGTTGGTGGCCTTTTTGTTTTATAGTGGGGTTTCCCGGCTTCGCCAAAATGCAACTATAGGTTGATAGCTAAAATGACATGAGCATGCTTTCCTGCATTTCCATGCTTCGCGGTATCAATGTCAGCGGCCAGAAAATCGTAAAAATGGCTGATCTCAGGACACTTTACGAGGGTTTGGGGTTTGAAAGGGTAACGACATATATCCAGAGCGGAAATGTCATATTTCACAGTGATACAAATTCTTCTGCGGCACTGTCTAAAAAAATAGCCGGCGCAATCGAAGAGCAGTATGGGTTTAACGTGCCCATTACGATTCGCACGCGCGGAGAGCTGAAGAAACTGATCAGCAACAATCCATTCCTGACAAAGGAAAATATTGATCTGTCCAAATTGCATATCACCTTCCTCGAGACCAAACCAGAGGCGGCGCAGTTGGTTTCTATTGAGACTGTCGACAGCAAGGGTGACGAGTTTTACGTTTCGGGTAGTGAGATCTATCTTTACTGTCCCGGGGGCTATGGCAAGACCAAACTTTCAAATAACTTCATTGAAAGCAAGCTAAAACAGTCAGCAACAACTCGAAACTGGAAAACTGTCAATATTCTTTACGAGATGGCCTGTCGCTAACGCGTTTCAGGTAACACCGTCAAATTATTCTGTTCGATGTTAACCTGGCGGAGGTTGCTCTCATGCGTCGATTTTATTGCTGAAATTTTCTCTGGGCCCGTGTTGACTACCAGTACCACCAGGGGGAAATCCCGCGCTATGGGTTATCGTTTCGATCCCTGGCCGGGCAACTAGTCTGCACAGGGGGGAACCTCTCGTATTTCGAATTCCATCGTCGCCAGATCACCCAGTATATACGTTGGTTTGGCACTGACTCCGCCAACGGTACCTGGATTCAGTAAAATGGTTTCACCACCCTGTACATTGGTAACGCGGTTTATATGGGCTTTATGCTCGTGGCCGTTGCACACAAGATCGTAGTCGCCCGTTGCGGCCATGGCCCTGGCATAGTGGGGGTAGTGCACAATAAAAATTCGCTTGCCATGGAGATCAATACTCGCGTCCTGACCATGGTAAATAACCTTGCCGCCGGATTTGTTACACAATTTGCATAGCGCGGCAATGTCTCCCATGTTATTGCCATGGATCACGTGAATTGGCAGGCCAAAGGGTTGGGCGGCATGAAGTGTTGACGGTGCGACAAGATCACCACAATGCAACACCACCGCTGCCTCATGGGCTTTGGCGTCCTCTACCGCGCTTGCCAAATGGGCGCGACGGTCGTGACTATCGGAAACAATGCAAATTTTCATTGTGTAAAAAAAGGCCGACCCTTTACAGATTCGGGCCGGCCTGGATGGTACTACGGAACGCGCAATGACACATTCCGTATTCCATTTATAGTAGTGGTACGATCAAAAGCGCAACAATGTTGATGATCTTGATCATCGGATTGATTGCGGGACCGGCGGTATCCTTGTAGGGATCGCCAACCGTATCACCGGTTATCGCGGCCTTGTGGGTCTCGGAACCTTTGCCGCCCAGGTTACCATCTTCAATGTATTTCTTGGCATTGTCCCATGCGCCACCACCGGTGGTCATGGAGATGGCAACAAAGATACCAGTGACGATGGACCCGACGAGCATGCCGCCCAGTGCTTTGGGGCCCAGCAAGAAGCCAACAACAATGGGGGCCAGCACCGGAAGCAGGGAGGGCAGAATCATCTCTTTGATGGCTGCCTTGGTCAACATGTCGACGGCGCGGCTGTAATCGGGTTTGGCCTTGCCGGTCATGATGCCCTTGATCTCTTTAAACTGGCGGCGTACTTCAACTACCACCGATCCTGCCGCACGTCCGACGGCCTCCATGCCCATGGCACCAAAGAGGTAGGGAATCATGCCGC
>JBGMQT010000003.1:0-12831 GCA_048060695.1 Acidiferrobacterales bacterium | reverse complement strand
GCACGTCCGACGGCCTCCATGCCCATGGCACCAAAGAGGTAGGGAATCATGCCGCCAAGGAACAGGCCGATGATGACATAGGGATCTGACAGCTCAAACCCAAGCGCATCCACCGGTATATTCAGGTGTTCCGACAACGCGTGAGTATAATCCGTGAACAGCACCAGGGCAGCCAGACCGGCGGAACCAATGGCGTAACCCTTGGTGACCGCTTTGGTGGTGTTGCCAACCGCATCCAGCGGATCCGTGACGTCGCGCACTTTCTTTGGCAGGCCGGCCATTTCGGCAATACCACCGGCGTTGTCCGTTACCGGGCCATAGGCGTCCAGAGCGACAATGATACCGGTCATGGACAGCATACTGGTGGCCGCAATGGCAATGCCGTAGATACCGGCAAGCTCGTATGAACCCCAGATACTGGCGGTTACGGCAAGAACCGGGGCGGCGGTAGATTTCATAGAAACACCGAGACCGGCGATAACGTTGGTGCCGTGGCCCGTTTGTGATGCCGCCGCAATGCCGCGTACCGGCTGGTACTCGGTGGCGGTGTAATATTCAGTAATCACCACCAGGGCACCCGTGAGCGCCAGGCCGATCAGGGATGCGTAGTAAAGGGAGTTGACGCTGTAAGTACCGCTGATACCGCTCATGAGTATATCGGTGACAAAATAGAAAGCGATCGCTGCCAGTGCGCCGGCGACGATGAGTCCGCGATACAGGGCGTTCATGATCTTGCCACCCTCGTTGGCCTTGACGAACCAGCTACCGACAATGGAAGCAAGAATGGAGACGCCTCCGAGTGCCAGTGGATAGAGCACGGCGTTTTCGTAACCCGGAAGCATGATTGCACTCAGGATCATGGTGGCGATAATGGTAACGGCATAGGTTTCGAACAAATCCGCTGCCATGCCGGCACAGTCGCCGACGTTGTCGCCGA
This sequence comes from Acidiferrobacterales bacterium, assembly GCA_048060695.1. GTDB lineage: Bacteria > Pseudomonadota > Gammaproteobacteria > Acidiferrobacterales > JAJDNE01 > JAZFSZ01. The sequence goes on along the minus strand of JBGMQT010000003.1, from coordinate 11,894 downwards.
CGTTGTCTGCGATCACTGCCGGATTACGGGGATCATCTTCCGGGATGCCGGCTTCAATCTTACCCACGAGATCCGCGCCAACATCAGCGCCTTTCGTGAAGATACCGCCACCCAGTCGAGCAAAAATGGAGATCAGTGAGCCACCGAAGGCGAGACCTACCAACGGGTCAATGATGTCACCTACCGGTGTGCCAAGCGGGGCCATCCATTGCAGGTAGGCGAAATACCCGGCCACTCCCAGCAGGCCCATGCCCACAACCAGAAACCCGGTAATGGAACCTGCGCGGAAGGCAACCTGGAGACCAGCGTTAATACCGTTACGTGAGGCTTCGGCAGTTCGCACATTGGCGCGAACAGATACATGCATACCGATGTAACCCGCAAGTCCGGACAACACTGCACCGATCAGGAAACCAAATGCGGTATTGCCACCAAGACCAACCCATATAATGGCGAATATCACCAGACCGACCATTCCGATAGTCATGTACTGACGATTGAGATAGGCCATGGCGCCTTCCTGAATGGCACCAGCGATTTCCTGCATTTTTTTATTGCCAGCAGGCAGGGCGATAATCCAGCGTATGGATATGGCTCCATACACAAGGGCGGCCACTGCGCTGCCTAGGGCAAAGATCAAACTCTGGGACATGCTGCTCTCTCCATAGTAATTATCATTGTGACCAGACTGCTCCGGCCGGTAGTTTTCAGATTATGTCGGTTATCGATGAACCGCTCTTTTTATGATAATTTTTATTTCGCCAGTCCTCCATCAAAATGGGTACCGGGCTTGAATTCAAAAATCGAATCCAGGTGGCAATCACGAATCAGTTGATCGACTGCTGCCTGCCCATGCTCTTTTTGAGCTTCTGACAAAATCAATTTGCAGGCATTGCCGTTATAAAAACCGCCAAAATCCGCCTGTATCTCCAGCAACTCTTTTGCTCTATCCAGTGTCACTGCCGCTAAACACCTAACGCGAAGACGCTGAGACGCGAAGGAGATAATAGATTAAGTGACAAATCATAACTCTGCGCCTTTGCGTCTCCGCGTTGGAAGTTGCTCTATATTTCGAACTTCTTCAGTTTCTTTGGAACACCAATATTCTTCAGTCGAACGTATTGTGGCAAGCCATTTTTATAAGGCGGATAGTCTTCACCCTTGATTAGCGGTTCCAGGTAGGTGCGGCACTTCCTGGTAATGCCATATCCGTCTTTGGTAATAAAATCGGCAGGCATCATTTTCTCGACATTGGCGACCTTGCTCAGCGGCGCCATGCCCACCTTCCACTTGAACGGTTTATTGGAAGTGCGAACCACCGTTGGCATTACCGAGTTGTGGCCTTTCAGCGCATACTGAACGGCGGCTTTGCCCATGGCGTAGGCCATATTAACATCGGTTTTGGAAGCGATGTGGCGCGCTGCACGCTGCAGATAGTCGGCAACCGCCCAGTGATTTTTCAGTTTCAGTTCGCTTTGTACCATGCCGGCGATCACCGTGGCAGCGCCACCCAGTTGGGCGTGACCGAAGGCATCCTTCAGGCCGGTATCGGCGAGAAAGCGACCATCAGGCCAATGTACGCCTTCTGAAACAACCACTGTACAGTAGCCGTGTTTTTTCACCATGTCGTTGACGCGGGCGAGGAATTTCTTTTGGTCGAATTCCACTTCAGGGAACAGAATAATAATCGGGATCGGCGTATCGTCGGTCGACGCCAGTCCACCGGCCGCGGCGATCCAGCCGGCGTGACGTCCCATAACTTCAACAATAAATACTTTAGTCGAAGTCTTGGCCATCGAGGCGACATCGAAACTGGCCTCACGGGTGGACACGGCAATGTATTTGGCGACAGAGCCGAAACCGGGGCAGTTATCGGTAATCGGCAGGTCGTTATCAACGGTCTTGGGTACATGGATTGCCTGAATGGGGTAACCCATCTGTTTCGACAGTTGCGAAACCTTGTAACAGGTGTCGGCCGAATCACCGCCACCGTTATAAAAGAAGTAACCGATATTATGGGCCTTGAACACCTCAATCAGGCGTTCATATTCACGGCGGTTTTCATCGAGACTCTTGAGTTTGAAGCGACAGGAGCCAAAGGCGCCGGAAGGAGTGTGACGCAGCGACTTGATAGAGGCGGCGGACTCTTTGCTGGTGTCGATCAGGTTTTCGGTTAGAGCGCCGATGATGCCGTTACGGCCGGCGTAAATCTTGCCGATTTTGGTCTTGTTTTTGCGCGCAGTCTCGATGATGCCGGCAGCCGACGCATTAATCACCGCCGTGACGCCGCCGGACTGGGCATAAAACGCATTCATCGGTGCGGGTTTCTTGCGTGCAACCTTTTTGGCAGCTTTCTTTTTGGTTTTGGCTTTCTTTGGCATAAGTTCCGTGTCTCCTGGAAGACGCTAATTTGTTAGTAAAGAATTTTGTCTGGCCTATTCTGTTTCTTTGGCTTCGTGGTCGGCCTGTACCTGCAAGGGGGTGATCACACACAAGCCTATGTCTTCGAATACCTGATGACCGGTACCAAATTGCTGGTAGCCGCGATAGAATAATTGCGAGCGAAACTTGTTTTCTTCCACTTTTACAATGATGAAATTGGCGTCACGTTTGGCCCAGAACACAGCAGGTACTTCAACCAGTTCACGGGTCGACGGATCTGGTCGAATCTCGGCGTCTGCCAACAGCAGTTCGGTACTGTGACCGTAGCGCTCGTTGACCGATTCCTGCACTATATTTAATTCTTCTTTGGTGAATTCCGGTCTGTCTGTCATCGTGCCACCGTTCGGTTTTTTGCCTGTCTGACGGTGTGAGCATGGCTAAATTCGCCCTGCCACGTTTTGAGAGGGCGGTAGATTAACTCAATTTTCGGGACGGTTCACAGGAAAGATTCGATTTGCCAATAGGTGATATTTATGAGGCGCAAAAAACCGTTGACGTTAGACCGGCCGGACGGTAGTTTTATCCGCTCTTAGGTCCCCAGAGGGCTTAAAATAAGCAATAAACCGATTCCAACCAATATATAGCGAGAATAACCGAGATGAGAATCGTACTATTAGGAGCGCCGGGATCCGGCAAAGGAACGCAGGCCAAACTGCTGGTCGAAAAGTACCGTATTCCGCAGATTTCCACGGGAGACCTTCTTCGCGCTGCTGTCGCTGCAGGAACAGAACTTGGCAAACGCGCCAAGGCGGCAATGGACGCCGGCCAGCTGGTAACTGATGACATTGTGCTCGGTATTATTCAGGAGCGACTGGTCGAACCCGACGCCAGGAGTGGCTTTATTCTTGACGGATTTCCTCGGAATATTCCGCAGGCCCAGGCACTGGACGCCATGCTCGCCCGTGTCGGGCAACCCTTACAGCTATCGCTGCTGGTGGATATCAACACTGAAGTATTGATGAAGCGTATCACCGGTCGACGCACCTGTGGATCATGTGGTGCAATTTACAATATTTACTTCACGCCACCGAAAGAGCCTGGCAAGTGCGACAAATGCGGCGGCGTTCTGCAGCATCGTTCCGACGACAATGAAACCACCGTACGTAGCCGACTTGAGGTATATGAGCAGCAAACTGCTCCTCTGGTTTCCTATTACAAGGCCCAGGGTAAATTACGCACAGTCAAGGGCATCGGTTCCATAAGCGACATCTTCAATAATATCTGCGATGTGATTGAGGCGCAGATTCGTCCCCTTGCCAGGGCAATGAGTGAAGCTGAGGCGGTGGCCACCAAACCGGCTGTAGCTCCTGCAGCCAGGGCGCTAGCAGCAGCTGGAAAATCGGTCGCCAAACCCGGTGCGAAAAAGAAAAAAGCGAAAAAGACTGCCAAAAAGAAAGTGGCCAAAAAAGCTGCCAGGAAAAAAGCAGCGAAAAAGGCTGGAAAAAAGACAAGCAAGAAGGCCGCCAGGAAAAAGGTTGCCAAAAAGAAAGCAGTGAAGAAAAAGGCCAAGAAGAAAGCAGTGAAGCGCAAGGTCACGAAGAAAAAAGCCAGGAAGAAGGCTAAGAAAAAAGCCGCCAAGAAGAAAGTAAAGAAGAAGGCCAAGAAAAAGGCGACGAAAAAGAAGACTAAGAAGAAAGCCAAGAAGAAGAAAAGACGGTAGCCCTTTAAGATACAAATAAAGGGTTTCCCCTCAAGGCTCGGCTTGTCCGAGCCTTTTTATTGTCACGTGAAAAGCGGGTGGCCCCGGTTAATTGGTGATAGAAGGGTCATGGTGTAAAGTTTCTACTCCTGACAGGAATATGGATCTCACTTTGTCGAATTCAGCGCCAAACAGTGCTCTATTTTTGCACACGCGAAAGCGCCGTATGCGCCGCGACGAATTCTCTCGTCGTCTGATGCGCGAAACACGTTTGAGTACAGATGATCTGATTCAGCCAGTGTTCGTGCTGGATGGCAAAAAACAATCCCATGACGTGGCCTCCATGCCGGGTATCCAGCGTCTTAGTCTCGATCTCTTGTTTGAACAGGCCGAGCGTCTGCTTGAGCTGGGGGTGCCCGCGATTGCCCTGTTTCCAGTGGTCGACAGCTCGTTAAAATCAGAAAATGCTGAAGAGGCCTACAACCCCGGTGGACTGATACCTCGCGTGGTACAGGGGCTGAAATCCCGGTTTCCGGAACTGGGTGTGATTACCGATGTGGCGCTGGACCCCTATACCTCTCATGGACAGGATGGCCTGATTGATGACAGCGGTTATGTGTTGAATGATGAAACCGTTGAAGTGCTGGTCAAACAGGCACTGAGCCACGCCGCCGCCGGTGCCGATGTGGTAGCGCCATCGGATATGATGGACGGCAGAATCGGCGCCATCCGCGAGGCGTTGGAAGATAGCGGTTTTATCCATACACGCATTCTCGCTTACGCCGCGAAATATGCCTCGAGTTTCTACGGCCCGTTTCGCGACGCCCTGGGTTCGGCCACTACCCTGGGTGGCGGCAACAAATACAGCTACCAGATGGACCCGGCCAATACCGACGAGGCACTTCATGAAGTCGCACTGGATATAGACGAAGGTGCCGACATGGTAATGATTAAACCCGGTCTGCCTTATCTGGATATCGTGCGGCGTGTTAAGGACGAATTCGGGATGCCGACTTTCGTTTATCAGGTCAGCGGTGAATACGCCATGCTCAAGACCGCCAGCCAGAATGGCTGGCTGGAAGAAAGGGCGGTGGTGATGGAGTCCCTGTTGTCCATCAAGCGCGCCGGTGCTGACGCCATCCTGACGTATTACGCTGAAACCGCTGCGGCGTGGTTACGAGAAACAGCTTAATCAATCGCAACCGGTTTTCAACTTTAAATAATATATTGTTTTTGTTCCACTTTTTGTCTCCACAGTTTGAGACAAAAATGTTTAATTTTCTATTGCATCCTACTTGCCAAACCGTATACTGCGCGCCAACAAAAGTCATCTAAAGCAACTTGGTGCTGATAGGCAGCACCAGATAACAGGTACTGATAGGCAGTGCCGAAGGAGTAAAGAAGTATGCCGAGTTATCTGACCAACCTCTTTGGTCGTTCCCCGATAAAACCCCTGCAGGAGCACATGGTGAAAGTTTATGCCTGTGTCCAGCAACTCAAACCTCTTTTTGACGCTGTCATCGCAGATGACCAGGCCGCCATTGTCAAAATCAGGAAGAAAATTGCGAAGCTTGAAAATGAAGCCGACGAGTTGAAGTGGGAGTTGCGGCACCACCTGCCGACTGGATTGTTTATGCCAGTCGATCGACGCGACCTTCTCGAAGTGTTGATGATGCAGGACAAGATAGCGAACCAGTCGAAAGATGTCGCCGGGCTCATTGTTGGCCGTCATATGACGTTGCCAACGCAGATGCACGAGTTGTTTCTGAAATTTGGCAAACGAAGCATCGATGCAGCAGGACAGGCTTTAAAAGTCATTCAGGAACTGGATGAACTGGTAGAGACAGGATTTCGAGGTATTGAAGTTGAGCGTGTGCAGGACATGCTCGACGAGTTGAACGCGATAGAGAGCGATACTGACAAGATTCAGATTGAACTCAGAGATATCCTGTTCAAACTCGAAGACGACTTGCGGCCCACGGATGTCATGTTTACTTATCAATTGATAGAAGGCGTTGGCAAGGTCGCGGACCTGGCGCAGCGCGTCGGCAGCCGATTGCAACTGCTGCTGGCAAGATAGGAGATAAACGTGACTGATTTTAATATTTATCTTCTGCTGGCCGGCGCGTTCGGACTGTTTATGGCATGGGGCATTGGTGCCAACGACGTGGCAAACGCAATGGCAACGTCGGTGGGTTCAAAAGCACTGACAGTAAAGAAAGCCATTGTTGTCGCAGCCATTTTTGAATTCGCCGGTGCCTATCTTGCCGGTGGTCAGGTGACGTCCACTATTCGCAAGGGCATTGTCGACTCCGCCCAATTTGCGGATAACCCCGATCTACTTATATTCGGGATGTTGGCGGCGTTGCTGTCGTCCGGGGTGTGGTTATTAATCGCATCACGCAACGGCTGGCCGGTGTCAACGACACATACTATTGTGGGCGCGATTGTTGGTTTTGCCGCCGTTGGTATTGGCATGGAGGCGGTCAAATGGGCCAAGGTGGGCACTATAGTGATGAGTTGGGTGATAACCCCGATTTTGGCCGGAACAATTTCGTTCTGGATTTTCAGGAGTATTCAGCGCCTGATTCTTGATACCGCACAGCCGCTACACAATGCCAAGAAATACGGCCCGTTGTATATCTTTCTGGTGACATTCGTCATTGTCATGTTGACGATCAAGAAGGGCCTCAAACACCTCAAGCTCGATATTTCCTCCGATAGTGGTTTTTTGATGGCAGTGGGTGTGGCAGTTGTCGCCGCGTTACTGGGGGCCTATTTCATTCGCCGCATCAAATATGATCCTGAAGCCGATCGTGATTTTCACTACGCAAATGTCGAGCGTGTGTTCGCTGTACTAATGGTATTTACCGCTTCGGCCATGGCTTTTGCCCACGGCTCCAATGATGTGGCCAATGCAATCGGTCCGGTGGCTGCGGTAGTCGGTATCGTTACCACAGGTGACGTGATACAAGAATCGGTGTTGCCGGTATGGGTATTGCTGCTCGGTGGTGGTGGTATTGTAATCGGGCTGGCGACATACGGTTTCCGAGTGATGCGCACTATCGGCAGGAAAATTACCGAACTTACGCCGAGCCGTGGTTTTTCGGCAGAACTGGCCGCGGCATCGACTGTGGTCTTCGCGTCTTATACAGGTCTGCCCGTGTCGACCACGCAAACTCTGGTGGGTGCGGTGCTGGGTGTCGGCATTGCCCGCGGTATTGCGGCACTCAACCTGCGTGTGGTGGGTAGTATATTTATGTCGTGGGTGGTGACGTTGCCGGCGGGTGCTTTTATGTCGATCCTGTTCTTCTATATGCTGAAAGGCATGTTTGGCAGTTAATTCCTGCTTGTTTTCCGCCACGCACCCTGCGTGGTGGAAATGTCCTTTTCCCTTGGCCCGCATCTCTCGCCATTGGGCAGCAAATCACCACATTTATAGGTCATCCAGCCGGTATCGCCATTGGTCAAAAGACAATGTCTAATTGGGGTGATGCCCATTCCGGCGCTGGCTGGTACTCGCACGCCTGGACTTGCTCTTCACTCAACTATATGGCTACGGGTTTCGCTCCAGAGCGGCGTCCAGGCCGAATCCTGCGCCTGTGACGGAATCCCGGTGAAGGATGCGGACCAGGCAAATTTAATGCACACTATACCTGTTGGTTTAGTGGGTTTTGGCGCGTGCACAGGTATAATCGCGGCCCTTCCCGGTCGACCTGTGAGACGAATAGAACCATGAGCATCAAACCTACCGATATCAAATTGCACCAGAAATCGCGATTTCTGGAGATCAGCTTCGAGGACGGCAAGACCTTCGAACTATCGTGCGAATACTTGCGCGTGTTCTCGCCTTCGGCAGAAGTCAGGGGCCACGGACCCGGTCAGGAAGTACTGCAGCTGGGTAAAGAAAGCGTCAACATCGACAGAATCGAGCCAGTGGGTAACTATGCTGTCGCGCTGCATTTTAACGACGGACACAATTCTGGCATCTATTCATGGGAAACACTGTACGACCTTGGTGAGAAGCAGGATCAACACTGGGCGGATTATCTGAAAAGACTGGAAGACGCGGGCCACAAACGAAAGATAGTTAGTTAACGTTATCGTAAGACGTGAATAATGACTGAACCATCAAACGACAATCAGGAAACAACCCACTTTGGATACCGGGACGTGCCGCAGTCCGAGAAGGCGAAGCTGGTGGGTGAGGTTTTCCATTCGGTTGCCGATAAATACGACCTGATGAACGATTTTATGTCCATGGGCCTGCATCGTTTATGGAAACGATTCGCCATTGATCAGTGTGGTGTACGCAAGGGCAATGTCGTACTCGATATTGCTGGCGGAACCGGCGACCTGACGATGCGCCTGGCCGAACGCGTGGGCAAGAATGGCCGCGTTTATCTGAGCGATATAAACAGTTCCATGCTGGAGGCAGGTCGGGATCGTTTGGCAGACCGCGGCATCGCCGGCACTGTTGACGTGGTTCAGGCAGATGCCGAATGTCTACCGTTTCCGGACAACTATTTTGATTGCGTGATTATTGGCTTCGGCTTGCGCAACGTAACGCGAAAGGACGAAGCCTTGAGTTCCATGGTTCGGGTTTTGAAGCCCGGCGGTCGTGGCCTGGTGCTGGAGTTCTCCAAACCGATTTTGCCGGGTTTGGGCAAGGTCTACGACGCCTATTCTTTTAACCTCCTGCCGTTACTGGGCAAGGTGGTGGCCAGGGACGAGGCCAGTTACCGTTATCTTGCCGAGTCGATACGAAAACATCCGGACCAGGAGTCATTAAAACAGATGATGGAGCGGGCCGGGTTTGAGCGGACCCACTACTACAATCTCGCTGGCGGCATTGTTGCGTTACACAAGGGTTACAAGTTCTAGTTGTCCGGCATTTATGTCTGGTGACAGTATCAAAAAAATATGAGTCCATCGAACGCAGCCACCGCCGTATTTGAAGACGTGACAAACCGTTTGTTGCGACTGGATCGGGATACCCTGCGCCGTCTGGGTGACATTCAGAATAAAGTTATATGTGTGCAAATTAGATCCGCTGGTTCGGATCATCAGCCTGAATTATATTTCCTGCCTTCGGAGGGTGGCCTGCAAATGCGATCGCAGTACGATGGTACTGCCGACGTCACCATTAGTGGCAATCCACCCGCGTTTCTACGAATGGCCCTGGGTCAGCGAGCCAAGGGTGCATTTGCAAGTGGCGAGATGCAGATCAGCGGCGATCTCGAGCTGGGACAACGTTTCCAGCGCATCATAAAGAAGATCGATATCGATTGGGAAGAGATCACGTCGCATTATGTCGGCGATACTGCAGCCCGCAAGCTTGGCAACCTGGTGCGCGGTGCTCGTAGTTGGCGTCGGCAGGCGTTTGACACCCTGCGACTGGACACAACAGAGTACTTGCAGGAAGAAGCACGTCTTTTACCTCGCAAGGAACATATCGATGAACATATGGGCGCAGTTGACCAGTTGCGTGCGGACGTTGATCGCCTGGAAAAACGAATAAACCGGTGCCGTAAGCGGAAAGCATGATTTCAATTTCCAATATCGGTCGGTTGTTGCGTATCAATCGTGTCTTTGTGCGTCATGACCTCGACGAATTTGTCAGCGCAGTTCATTTATTCCGACCCTATCGCTGGTTGATACGCGCCATGCCATGGCGCTGGGTTCGCCTCGGTAAAATCCCGCGTGCGCGCCGTTTGCGCGAAGCGCTGGAGGAATTGGGGCCAATTTTTGTCAAGTTTGGCCAAGTACTGTCAACGCGGCCCGATTTATTACCGGAAGATATAGCCGAAGAATTGACCGCATTGCAGGACAGGGTGCCGCCGTTTTCAGGAGACGAAGCGGTGCGCATCATCGAGTCCGATCTTGGCAAGCCCATCGATCAGTTTTTCAAAGAGTTTGATCGCACGCCAATCGCGTCGGCCTCGGTGGCGCAGGTTCATTTTGCGGTGTTGTCAAACGGCGATGAAGTAGCGGTCAAAGTGTTACGTCCGGGCATCGAAAAAATTATTGAACGCGATCTTGACTTACTCTACTTGCTGGCACGTCTGGCGCTGCGTTTTTCCCCACAGGCAAAACGGCTTCGCCCCGTCGAGGTGGTAGACCAGTTTCGTCGCACCCTGCAGGATGAACTCGACCTTAGGCGCGAGGCCGCCAATGCCAGCCAGCTAAAGGCAAACTTTGAAGGATCCGAGCTGTTGTACGTACCGCAGGTTGACTGGGACCATACGCGCAGACATGTATTCGTGATGGAGCGTATCTCCGGCATCCCGATCAGTGATATTGAGGGGCTCACAGAGGCAAATATCGATCTTCGTCAGCTATCCCACAATGGTGTCGAAATCTTTTTCACCCAGGCCTTTCGCGACGGTTTTTTTCATGCCGACATGCACCCGGGCAATATCTTTGTGGCGCCGGACGGCCAGTACCGGGCGGTCGACTTTGGCATCATGGGTTCATTGGGCGATGCCGACAAACGCTACCTTGCCGAGAATTTTGTTGCCTTCTTTAATCGTGACTACCGTGCGGTGGCCGAGGCACACCTTCGTGCCGGCTGGGTGCCGCCGGAAACGCCTCCCGAGGATTTCGAGGCCGCCATTCGAGCCGTGTGTGAACCTATATTCGCCAAACCCATAAGCGAAATTTCTTTTGGTCGCCTGTTGATGCACCTGTTTCAGACTGCGCGACGCTTTAATATGGAGGTGCAACCGCAGCTGGTATTACTGCAAAAAACCCTGTTTCAGATCGAAGGACTGGGCCGGCGCCTGTATCCTGACCTTGATCTATGGGTGACCGCAAAACCCTTCCTGGAAAACTGGATGCGTGAGCAATTGGGACCGCGCGCCCTGTTAAAGACGTTAAAAAAAGAGGTACCGAAGTGGTGGCAAATGATGCCCGAGTTGCCGGCGTTGGTGTACGAAGTGCTGGAACAGCGACGAGGTCCTGGCCGCGCGCTCGATCGCGAGCATTTTGCACGGGTAGAGAGGCAGCTACGACGCCACCAACAAGCCCAGACACTGGCCCTGGCCGGTGGCGCGCTTGTCATTGCCGCCGCCGTTACACTGGGATTACATTACAATCCCTATGTGTCTCAGCCCGCGATCCCCGAGCCCGGCTGGATACTGGGCGGGCTGGGAATATTATTGATCTGGCGCTCGATTTCCCGCCGCCGAATGATCTAGAAATTTTACCACTGATCCGCTTAATCGTGCGGCCCGTCGGGTGCTATAATATGGGTCAGTGAAATGCTGTGGTATGTTGGTTCCGGAAAAGAAACGGGTGCTGAGCTGATAGAGATGGTCAGGAATATATTAAAATTTGTTGGCAGGACCGTGCTGGTGGCCGTGCTGACCACCACTTCCGCACAGGCCGGGGATAAACTCACCTGGTTTGGCGAGGCATCCTTTTCGGGCGCCTATCCCCAGGAATCTGACACGCAAAATGCCGGCCAGGGTTTGGTGAGCGGCAGCACAGCCGCGCTATCGGGTCGCCGTTTGCTCGAACAACAACTGGCACTGGACACGGTTTTCGGCGGCGGTGATCTGGATGACAGATATACCCAGCGAATTCGCAGTGAAGTTGGTCTGGCCTTTGGTGGAGAGGCGGTTTCGGTTCCGCTGTATTACCGCCGAACCCAATACGGTACGGGCGACCAGCAACAACTGGATGGTTTTGGTATCAAGTGGCGACACCGTCTCGAGGGTGCCGGCAGTGTCACTATGATGGCTCGTTATGGCAAGAGTGATAATAACCTTGCCGATGAAAGTTCGCTGGATGCGGCCAACCGTCTGGCCAG
>JBGMQT010000002.1:2463-73489 GCA_048060695.1 Acidiferrobacterales bacterium | reverse complement strand
GAGCGGTGGGTACAATTCCGTTGGTCGTATGCAGTTACACGCTATTCGATTTGTCTGGCGGGAACATTTTTCCCGGATTCAGGACATTCCGGGGGTCAAATTCACACTTGATGCGTCGCATCAGGTCCAGCGTCACCGGGTCAATTTCAAGCCCGACATAGTCACGTTTTTCCAGACCGATACCGTGTTCACCGGAAAGCGTGCCACCCAGTTTCAAAACCAGCGCGAACACGGCCTCCAGGCAGGGTCTGGCCTGTTTGTCCTGTTCCGTATCTTGCGAGTCATAGAGCAAATTAACGTGGATATTGCCGTTACCTGCATGGCCAAAATTAACGATGGGTATGCCGTACTGCCTGGCGAGTTGGTCGAGTCCGGAAACCAGCTCGGGGATGCGGGAAACCGGTACCACAACGTCTTCATTGAGTTTGTTGGGCGCAACATTTCGCAGCGCCGGCGAGAGCGCCTTGCGCGCGGCCCAAAGCTGCTGTTTTTCAGTATCGGAGCTGGCTTCACTCAGCGTCACCAGGCCCTCATTTCGCGCTGCAAGCGAAATTGAAGCCAGGATTGCTTTGATACCGGCGTCAGGTCCATCGGCCTCTACCAGCAACATGGCACCGGCATCTTTTGGCAAATTGGTTCCCGAATAATTATGCACCATCTCAATGGCGGCGTGATCAATAAACTCCAGACTGCGAGGTACATTCGGCTGTTTCATGATGGCGACGATAGCCCGGGTCGCGCTTTCAATATCGCGATAGATGGCTTGCAACAAACGAATTGTTTCCGGTTCCGGCTGCAGCTTCAGCGTGGCTTCTGTTACCACCGCCAACGTGCCTTCCGAGCCGATAATCAGTCTGGTCAGGTCATAGCCCACCACACCCTTGGTGGTATTAACGCCAGTCTGTATGACTTCGCCTTTTCCAGTGACAGCGCGCAACCCAAGCACATTGTCGCGTGTGGTGCCGTATTTCAGTGCCCGTGGCCCGGCCGCATTCACTGCGACATTGCCCCCCACAGTGCAAAATGCGGCGCTGGTCGGGTCCGGTGACCAGAACAGGTCATGGGGTGAGGCGGCATCCTGGACTGACTGGTTTAACACTCCGGCCTCGACTTTCATCAGTCGGTTGTCCGCATCGACATGCAGTATTTTGTTCATGCGTTCCAGTGATAACACGATGCCACAAGATTCGGGAATCGCTCCGCCCGCGGTGCCTGTCGCGCGCCCACGCACTGTGAGGGGAATGCCATGCTCATAACACTGCTGTACGGTATTTACGACCTGTCGGTGATTTTCTGCCAACACGACCCCGGCCGGGGCAGTGTGCTTGCGTGAATTGTCCTGGCCATAGACCCAGCAGTCAGCCGCATCGGTCAGCACCCGTTCGGCACCGACGTGTTTGCGCAGTTCAGTCAGGAACGAAGCGGGAAGTTCAGTCTGCGCCACGAATGCGGTCGATCAGCGACGTTGTTGATCGTGAATATTTAAACGGAAGTGAATGCACCTGGCCACCGCGGCCGGTGACGACATCGGCACCTACAATATATTCTTGTGACCAGTCACCGCCTTTCACCAGGTGGTCGGGTTGTACCTGTCTGATCAGATCCAGCGGGGTTTCCGCTTCGAATGGCACCACCAGCGAAACACTTTCGAGTGCCGCAAGAATCGCCATACGATCATCCAGTGGATTTAGTGGCCGGTCTGCAGACTTACCCAGTCGTCGCATTGAGTCATCGCTGTTTACTCCAACAACCAGACTATTGCCCAGATTTGCCGCTTCTTCGAGGTAGGTAACATGACCACGGTGCAGGATATCGAAGCAACCGTTAGTAAATACAATCGGTCTCTTCAGTTGCGCCAGCTTCTCATCCAGCGACTGTGGGTCGTTGACAATTTTTTGCTCACTGGTCGTCATGCCTGTCCAAGCAATTGGTGGTCGATCAGGTCACAGAGGCAATGGATGACAATGATATGCATCTCCTGAATGCGGGCCGTGGATGGCCCGTTGATGCAAATGTTGACATCGTTTTCAGTCATGGCGTTGGCCATGGCACCACCATCGCGACCGTTCAGGGCGACGACCACCATTTCGCGTTCTTTGGCCGCTTCGATGGCACGCACAACATTTTTCGAGTTGCCCGAGGTGCTGATGGCGAGCAATACGTCTCCTGGTTGACCCAGCGCCCGTACCTGTTTGGCGAATATATCGTCGTAGTGGTAGTCGTTGGCGATCGAGGTCAGGGTAGAGCTGTCCGTGGTCAATGCCAACGCTGGCAAGCCGGGGCGCTCCTGTTCAAAACGGTTCAATAGCTCGGATGAAAAGTGCTGTGAGTCGGCCGCTGAGCCACCGTTGCCGCACGCCAGGATCTTGCGATCAGATAGCAGCGCTTCGATAATGCGAGCGGCACCGTCGGTGATGACAGGTGACAAGGCGTCAAGATTGGTTTGTACCGTATCAACATGCTGCTCGATATTACTACGCACGCGGCTGACTAGCGCCGATGCATCGGTTTTGCCTGCTTTCTGATTCATTTGTCAAATCTCTTTCTAGAATGCATCGGGATACCAGTCAATGGTACCGTTCCTATTGTCCCCGCTTATTGCCATTACGTCGAAGCGACAAGGACGGTCACGCATCTTACCGTTTCTCTGTAGATAGTGTTCAGCTGTGGCGCGCAGTTTGTTCTGTTTGCGCCAGTCCACGGTTTCGGCTGCCAGACCAAAGGCCTGATTTCGACGGAAGCGAACCTCGACAAATACCAGCGTTTCACGCTCACGCATAATGAGATCAATTTCACCGTAGGGTGAGCGGTAATTCCGTGTTACCAGTTTCAGACCCTGCTTGCCGAGATAGCGCCGCGCGCGTTCTTCAGCTTGCTGACCGTGTTGCAGATGTTTTGCTGGCATCCTTGCCTTCGCTAATGTTGAGATGATCTTTGTATTTTACGAATGTGTCCAGTATACGCGGCACGCCGCGACGGAAACGTGCCCATAACAGCTGGCGATGGACGTGGCCATTCTGGTCAATCGACAGTCCGCTGGTAACACCATTGAACCGTACCGATTCTTGTGATGCGATACGGCCGAGCTGGGGAATAATGGCATAACTGTCTACCCCAAGAGCGAACAGGCGATCAAAGGGTGTATAGGCGCTGGGCCAGTTCACTTGTAATTTGCTACGCAGATCCTTTATGCGCCGGCTGCCGAGCAGTATCCATGGCATGTCACCGAAAATAACCCCATTAAGGTCGGCATCACGTGCAGCATCCGCCTTGCCCTGGTAAATGTGTGAAGTTGCATATACCGGCACTTTGGCCGCGCGGTTGTAATTGAGCTGCGGTTTTATCAACCGGCCGCGGCGGCTATCGGCGGCGAGAAATATGAAATCAATATCGGCGCGGGCGCGGGGCTCGAAGGAAAGGGTTTTTTTCAGTTTGGTTTGCAATCGATTTCTGCGCTCGAGGCTCTGGGTGATGTTGAGCAAGTCTCTTATCGGTTGTGAGTAATCGTTGGCCTTCCACTCGTACGCCTGGGAGCTAATTAGTGCACCGCCCAGGCGTTGCCAGTGATCGATAAAGGCAGCGTACATGCGCTGGCCCCATGCGTTGTCCGGATAAAGGACCGCCGCCTGCCGATGACCATCAAGGTAGGCGCGTTCGGCGGCCTGTCGTGCCTCCTGTTCCGGCGGCAAACCGAACTGAAATACATTGGGTGAGTTCACGTTGCGATTGGCGTGGCTTAACAACAAAGTGGGTACATTGAGGTCAGTCCCGCCAACAATATTTTTTACGGCTTCCTGTCCCAGCGGGCCAATAATCAATTGCGCCCCTTCATCGACGGCATTTTTGTAGAAATCAACAACGCGGGACAGATCATCACCGATATCATAAATTCGTATTTGCGGTTTGTCCGGATCGGTATTGTTTTTGTCCATGGCAACGAAGCCATCGCGGACCGCTTGTGCCGCGCGGCCATGGCGGGAGGTCAGCGGTAGAAGCAGCGCGACTCGATCAATCCGGCCAATTAGCGAAGGCTTGGGGCTGGAAATCGTCGCCAGTAATTTCTTGGTAATGGGATGAGACGGATGGTCCTGTTTCCATTGTGCGACGGCCCTGGTCATTGCGCGTGGCCGCGCGCCTTGTTCAATGCTGATAATGGCAAGATCTATCCATCCGCGCAGGACGGGGCTTCGTGTCTGTTGTTTTTTTGTCTGCAGTTCGGCGCGTGGCAAGGATGTTAGTATCGTCCACAACTGGAGCTGGTTTTTGTGCACGGCCTCCTTATCGACCAGGTAACGCTCACGCGCCATCAAATCGGCGGCGGCTCGAAACGGCTGCCCCAGCGAGATTCGGGCCTGCGCACGAATCCAGTGAATATCGGCCAGTAGATCGGGACTCAGATTACGCGCACGTTTGGCGGCATTTAGCAGGATAACAGCACGTGCATAATCGCCCTCCGAGGCGGCCAGTTGCCCCTTCAGGACGCGCTTGCGTGCTGTAAAGCTGGGGTCGAGATTGCTGACGTCGATCACAGCGATTTTTTTACGCGCCTCGTTGACCTGGGCTGCTTTAAGATAAAGTTCGACGGCACGTAATTGGTAATGCTGTTTTTGCGGAGGGGCCGTGTCTTTTGCCAGTCGTTCGAACTCACGGGCAGCACGAACAAACTCACCGCTGGTAATGGCCTTGGCGGCTGCTTTCACCGAGGCAGGTTTTTCCCCAGGCGCGCGCGGTGTGGTTTCGCAACCTGCCAGCGTCAGGGCGCCCAGGGCCAATAATCCAATAAAAATTTTTCCTTTTTTGTGCACGGCCATCTCTGAAGTTAAAAAATTTCTAGAATAGGGTATAAACGGATCGAAAGTATCAAGCGAGGGACATGCGGTGTCAAACCAGCCCGGAACCATCTATCTTGTGTCCACCCCCATCGGTAATCTCGAGGATATGAGCGCGCGCGCCCTGCGTGTACTGACGGAAGTCGATCTGATCGCCGCCGAGGATACGCGCCACAGCGCTAAATTACTCAGGCATTTCGGCATCGATACGCCGGTAACGGCATATCACGATCACAACGAGCGCGAGAAAGCGCAACACCTGGTGGGCCGGGTGGTTGCCGGCGAGAACCTGGCGCTGATCAGTGATGCGGGCACTCCATTAGTAAATGACCCGGGTTATCACCTGGTGAAGGCGGCGCGTGAAGCGGATATCTTGCTTGTTCCCATCCCGGGCGCGTGTGCTGCCATTACCGCACTATCGGTATCCGGACTACCGACTGACAAGTTTCTGTTTACCGGCTTCCCGCCGGCAAAATCCGTTACGCGCAAGAATTATTTTAGCGCCAGGTCCCGACTGGACGTGACCCTGATATTTTATGAAAGCCCGCATCGCATAGTGGAATCCTTGACGGATATGCGAGAAATTTTTGGTAGCGAACGCAATGCGGTTGTCGCCCGGGAATTGACCAAAAAATTCGAAACTGTGCGTTCAGACTCTCTGGCGGAGCTGGTGAAATGGATTGAAGGCGACGTAAATCAGCAAAAAGGCGAGTTTGTAGTTCTGGTGCAGGGTGTTTCCACAGAAGGAAATACGGAAGTCGACGCCGATACCGGGCGACTTTTGTTGCAGTTGGCCGAGGAATTACCACCGAAGAGGGCGGCGGCCATCGTAGCCGAGTACAGTGGCTTGCGTAAAAACCGCCTCTATGAATACTTGCTGGATAAAAAAGTTTGAATATTGCCCTATTTCGGTAAGTGAGCGCTTGCATCGCTATTGGGATTTACAACTTACCTATATACTGGCAGCGGGAGTCGGCCAGGCAACCGCGGCACCGCAGGGTGTGGAGGAAAGTCCGGGCTCCATAGGACAGGGTGCCAGGTAACGCCTGGGGGGCGTGAGCCCACGGAAAGTGCAGCAGAAAATAAACCGCCGAAGCAGTTTTTGGACTGCTGGTAAGGGTGAAATGGTGTGGTAAGAGCACACCGCGTCGGTGGCAACATTCGACGGCTAGGTAAACCCCACCCGGAGCAAGGCCAAATAGGGGAACCATGGCGTGGTCCGCGCCGTTCCCGGGTAGGCCGCTTGAGGTCTGTGGCGACACATGACCCAGATGAATGGTTGTCCACGACAGAACCCGGCTTATCGGCCGACTCCTTCCTATTATAATTCCTTTATATATCAGTATATTATAATATTAACTTCGTCTAGATTCTTGATTTTCTGACACCTTGTCCGACCGCCCAACCCTTGGTCTGTGACCTCTAACCGCTTGTCCACAAAAGGAAAATTCCCCTTACAACGTGGGAAATTTGCTTGACACCTATGTAATATCCTACATATAGTGTCAAATAGTGGGAAAATGTGGGTAATAGTGGGATACCACTGCAAGGGAGGAATTTTTTGTACCGCGGAGTCAGCACAATAAATCTGGATGCAAAGGGCCGAATGGCGGTCCCGACAAAATACCGGGAGGCCCTGGTGCGCCAGTGTGATGGCCAGATGGTGGTGACCGTAGATCGCGATAGTTGCCTGTTGCTCTATCCCTTACCCGAATGGGAAGACATAGAACGCAAGTTGGTGCGCTTGCCCAGCTTCAACAAACAAGCGCGCTCGCTGCAACGATTACTAATCGGGCATGCGACCGAGTGTGAGCTTGACAGTGCTGGCCGCATTCTGGTGCCACCGTTGTTGCGGGAGTT
Organism: Acidiferrobacterales bacterium; assembly: GCA_048060695.1. Lineage (GTDB taxonomy): Bacteria > Pseudomonadota > Gammaproteobacteria > Acidiferrobacterales > JAJDNE01 > JAZFSZ01. Next base: position 66,800 of record JBGMQT010000002.1, on the reverse strand, counting down.
TGCCACGATGGAAAAAACCGTGGTGCTGATCGGCCAGGGCAACAAGTTCGAGATCTGGGCGGAAGGAAAGTGGAATGACAGTCGCAACGAGTGGCTGGAGGCAGAGGGTGAAGACGGCGGACCGATGCCGGACGAACTCGGTTCCCTGTCACTTTAGCTAACGCGATGGCAGCGCAACCGCATCAGCCGGTGTTACTGGACGCGGCGATGGCAGCGCTAGAGATTAAACCGACAGGTTTGTATGTGGACGCCACCTTCGGCAGAGGCGGACATTCACGGGAGATCCTCAACCGGTTAGGACCGGAGGGCCGCTTGCTGGCGATCGATCGCGATCCGCAGGCGGTAGAAGAGGCGAAACAGAAATTCGTAAGTGAAAAACGACTGGAAATTAGAAGAGGGCCATTCTCAATGTTAGGCCAGACCATTCAGGAACTGGGACAGATAGAAAGGGTTGACGGCGTGCTGTTAGACCTCGGTGTCTCTTCTCCCCAGCTGGATGACGCCAACCGTGGTTTCAGTTTTCGTCAGACCGGACCCCTGGACATGCGCATGGATCCCGATAGCGGGGAATCGGCCGCCGACTGGTTGAACCATGCCGATGAAGCCGACATCGCCCGTGTTATTAAGGAATATGGTGAGGAGCGCTTCGCCAGACGTATCGCGCGATTGATTGTCGAGCAGCGCGAGACGAAGCCACTGGAAACGACAGGGCAACTTGCTTCCATCTGTGCACGGGCTGTACGCACCCGCGAGAAAGGCAAGGATCCCGCCACTCGCACCTTCCAGGCGATTCGGATTTATATCAATTCTGAACTGGACGAAATTACGCATGTGTTACCACAAGCCGTTGAGGTGTTGCGTCCCGGTGGACGCCTGGCCGTTATCAGTTTTCATTCCCTCGAAGACCGTATTGTAAAACGCTTTATGCAGAAGGCGTCAAAAGGAGACGACTTTCCGCCCGACTTGCCGATCACTGCCGCTGCCCTCAGACCAAGCCTGCGCATCGTGGGTAAAGTGGTCAAGCCAGATGAGGATGAAATCAGGTGTAATCCGCGTGCCCGTAGTGCGGTTCTGCGCATCGCCGAGCGTCTGGAGGGTCCCCATGAATAGGAAACTGGCACTTATAGCCTTGCTTGTTCTGATATCGGCTATTGCGGTGGTGGAGTTGCGCCACCGGAACCGCACCGCGTTTGTGCAGTTGCAGTCGCTGATGCAGGTGCGCGAAAACTTTGAGGTGGAGTGGGGCAAGCTGCTGCTGGAAGAGGGCGCCTGGTCGCAACATCGACGTATCGCATCCACTGCTGTCAGTGAGCTTGGTATGGGACTGCCAGAGAATTCCCGGTTGGTAATGGTGTATCTGCAGAGAACAGGGGGTAGCATTGGGTCGCAATAAAAAATTGCCCCGGTTTCGCTTTGGCCTGGTGGTAGCGTTGTTGTCACTGACAACCATGGCGCTGCTGATGCGTGCGGTGTACTTACAGGTGTGGCAAGCCGACTATCTCAAACGCCAGGGCAGCGCGCGCTATTTACGCGTGGTAAAGGATGCCCCTCACCGCGGCATGATACTGGATCGCAACGGCGAACCGTTGGCCGTCAGTACCCCGGTAAAATCAATCTGGGCACAACCACACGATCTGCTTGCGGCAAGAGACAAGTGGCCACTGCTAAGTCGCAAGATTGGCCTGAAACCATTGCAATTGGCCCGCCTGATCGAAACAAATAAACATCGCGAGTTTGTGTATCTCAAGCGGCAGGTTTCGCCTGACCTGGCGCAAAGTGTGATGGAGCTGGGTATCCCGGGAGTCGCACTGCAACGTGAATACCGTCGTTATTATCCTGCGGGTGAGGCGGCGGGCCATGTGCTGGGATTCACCAATGTCGACGATCAGGGGCAAGAAGGCATCGAGTTGACTTACAACGACTGGTTAACGGGTACACCGGGCAGCAAACGGGTAGTGAAAGACCGTCTCGGAAACGTTGTTGAAACAGTCGAGAGTATTTCCTTGTCTGAACGAGGAAAGGATCTGGTGCTGAGTATTGATCGGCGCATTCAGTATCTCGCCTTTCGCGAATTGAAAAAGGCGGTCAATCGACACGACGCCCAGGGCGGTACCGCCGTAGTTATGGATGTGCGTTCGGGCGAAGTACTGGCGATGGTGAACCAGCCAAGCTTTAATCCCAACAATCGATCAAATTTGAAAAGCAAACGTTTTCGCAATCGGGCGGTCACTGATTTGTTTGAACCCGGTTCGACCCTTAAACCGTTTACTATCGCCGCGGCTCTGGAAACCGGTAACTACACCACGCGATCACTGGTGAATACGTCACCCGGCAGCGTGCGCGTTGGCACGAAGCTAATTCATGACAAGCGAGACTACGGATGGTTAAGTTTGGCGCGTGTGATTGAGAAGTCCAGCAACGTCGGTGCCGCCAAGGTGGCATTGCAGATTGGAAAGCAGCCGATCTGGAACATGCTGACTCGCATGGGATTTGGCAAAAAAACACAAAGCGGATTGCCCGGCGAATCAAGTGGCTTGTTAAATCCACCGAGTCGTTGGGCGCGGGTGGATCAGGCAACAGTCAGTTTTGGTTACGGTATCTCTGTCACCAGCCTGCAGTTGGCGAGAGCCTACGCCGCTATCGCTAATGATGGCGTGATGGTTACGCCGACTCTAATCCGCACCGATAAACCGAAAGTCGTGGACCGCGTACTGTCACCCGATGTTGTCCTGCAGATACGCTACATGCTGGAACGTGCCGTGGGGGCAAAGGGTACCGGGCAGGCGGCCGACATTCCCTTTTATCGTGTTGCTGGCAAGACCGGTACCGTCCACAAGTTGATCGATGGCCGTTATGCCGAGAACCGCTATCTGGGACTATTTGTCGGCATGGTGCCCGCCAGTAAACCGCGACTGGTGATGGTGGTCACTATCGATGATCCGAAACGCGGCGGGTATTTTGGTGGACAGGTTGCTGCACCGGTGTTCCGTCGCGTGATGTCGGGTGCTTTGCGACTGCTGGACATCCCGCCAGACCAGCCCGAACAATCAATACGTCAACCGGCGCAATCCGCAACAAGGGAGGCGATCTAGTGGCGCGCGATCTTCAATTGTCGGAATTGCTGGAGGGAATTACCGAAATTGGTATGAACGGCGACTGCGAAATCAGCAGTCTCACCCTCGACAGTCGTCATATAAACAGCGGTAGTTTATTTCTGGCTATGCCGGGCGTGAGTAACGATGGCAGGCGGTTTATTTCCCATGCCGTAACACAAGGCGCAGCCGCCGTACTCTACGATGATACCGCGGATGGGTTTGTGCCGCCCGACGTCGGCGTACCGATGTATCCAATCAACAACCTGGTCGCTGTTGTGGGTGAAATCGCGAATCGTTTTTATGATTTTCCGTCCAGCAAGTTGACGGTTATTGGTGTTACTGGCACCAACGGTAAAACCACCTGTACGCAACTGCTGGCGCAGGTGCTGGATGAACCGCAGAATCGCTGTGCAGTTATCGGCACACTCGGAAACGGTTTTATTGGCGATCTCGACGCAACAATCCATACCACGCCAGATGTTATTTCCATGCATGCCTTGATGGCGAAATTTCTCAGCGACGGTGCCGGTTATGTTTGCGTGGAGGTTTCTTCCCACGCCCTGGAGCAAGGACGGGTCAACGGCATCGCTTTTGATATCGCCGTGCTGACCAATCTTTCGCGCGATCACCTCGATTATCACGGTGATATGGAGAGTTATGCCGCGGCCAAGGCCCGTCTTTTCACCTTGCCCGGCATCAGGATGGCGGTGATCAATCGGGAAGACGCATTCGGCCAGGTATTACTATCGACACTTGATGACAGTATTCGCGCAGTCAGTTTTGGTCTGGAGCAGGGCGATTTTCATGCCACCGCCATCGTTGCCAGTATCGGCGGTTTGCAAATCGATGCGGTGACACCTGCAGGTAAGTCCCATTTCGATACACGATTGTTCGGGCGCTTCAATGCAGAAAACCTGCTTGCCGTGCTGGCGGTCGTGGTGACTCACGGTCTGTCGCTTGACCAGGCATCAGAACGTCTAGGACAAGTTCAACCGGTTAGCGGCCGTATGGAACGTTTTGGCGGGCGCGACCACATGCCGTTGGTAGTCGTGGATTATGCACACACACCGGATGCGCTAAGGAAAGCATTGCAGGCCTTGCGTGAACATACAACACAGATTCTGTGGTGTGTATTCGGATGCGGCGGTGAGCGTGATCGCGGCAAACGACCGCAGATGGGCAAGATCGCTGAACAACTGGCAGACCAGGTAGTGTTAACGGACGATAACCCGCGTCGCGAAGATCCGGTACAGATAGTCAACGATATCCGCTCGGGCATGGTCGCTGAGGTAAAAGTAATCCATCGCCGGACACAGGCCATAGGCGAAGTAGTCAACTGCGCGGTTGCGGGAGATATCGTATTGCTTGCCGGCAAGGGACACGAAGACTATCAGCAGATTGGCGACGAACGGTTTCATTTCAGTGACCGTGAAGTGGTGGCCGAGATTCTGGGAGAGGCCGCGTGATGTCCTTGTCACTGGCAGCCGATGTCCTGCAGTCGCAATTCAGCGGTCGCGACAGGGTGTTCCACGGCGTGGGTACCGATACCCGCTCGCTGGAAAAAGGGGATTTATTCTTCGCGTTACGCGGGCCCAATTTTGACGGCAATTTATTTCTGGCGGAAGCACTCGGTGCTGGCGCGGTTGGCGCCGTAGTATCGCGCGACATCGATACAGCGCTTCCCATCATACAAGTTGAAGACACACGAGTTGCGCTGGGATCGATGGCAAGTTTCTGGCGCCAACAGTTTGATTTTCCAGTGATCGCGGTGACCGGAAGCAATGGCAAGACAACGGTCAAAAACATGATCGCCAGCATCCTGTCGCAGTCAGCCAAAGGCTGGGCGACCGCAGGCAATCTTAATAATGACATCGGTGTGCCGTTGACTCTGCTCAAGTTGCGCCAGCAACACAAATTTGCCGTGGTTGAAATGGGAATGAATCACCCTGGCGAGATCGCGTATCTAAGTGGGCTAGCCAGGCCGACTGTCGCCGTCATTACCAATGCAGCGCACGCCCATCTTGAAGGTCTGGGCACTGTCGAACAGGTCGCCCGTTGCAAAGGAGAGATTTTCGGCGGCCTGAGTGATGACGGGGTTGCCGTGATCAATGCCGATGATCCGTACCACCGGTTATGGCGTGATCTGGCAGGTACACGTCAGGTAATGACATTTGCACTAGAGAATTCTGCCGACGTAACCGCGGAATATCAAATAGCCGAATGCGGAAGTCTCGTCTGCATAAAAACCAAAGAAGGGGATATTGAAATGAGTTTACCGTTGTTAGGAAAACACAATGTCATGAATGCCGTGACGGCCGCCACCACCGCACTGGCTGGTGGTAGCGGTCTCGGCGACATCCGCAGGGGTCTTGAGAAGCTTACTGCCATTGCCGGGAGACTGGAAATTAAAACCGGTATTAATGGTGCCCGGATTCTGGATGACACCTATAACGCCAATCCGGATTCCGTCGGCGCCGGCCTTGAAGTTCTTCGCGAAGCCAATGGAGAAAAGGTATTGGTATTGGGGGACATGGCAGAACTGGGAGACGCGTCAGAAGCTATCCATCGCCGGGTAGGCGAGCTGGCACGACGCGTTGGCGTACACCGTCTGTTTGCGGTCGGCAAGTTGGGTCGGCATGCCGCAGCCGCATTTGGCAAGGGTGGCCGACACCTTGAAAATCATGAGGAAGTCATCGATGCCTTGCTGGATGTGTTGCACAGTGACATGACCGTGCTGGTCAAGGGATCACGCAGTATGCAGATGGAGAAAGTGGTAACGGGGATCGCCAGGAGCGATAAAAATTAATTCAGGTTAATGAGGCGATTATAAGGTGCTTTATCATTTATTCGATTCGCTGGCGCAGCAATACAGTTTTCTGAACGTATTTCGTTATCTCACGTTCAGGGCGATCATGGGCGTACTTACGGCGTTGCTAATTTCATTCTGGATTGGCCCGGGCATGATCCGGCGTCTGGGTTATCGCCAGATTAGACAGACCATTCGCCAGGATGGCCCCGAGTCTCACCTGGATAAAGCAGGAACGCCTACTATGGGCGGCGCCTTGCTGTTGGTGGCGATCGGGGTTGCAACCTTGCTGTGGAGTGACCTGACAAATCGTTTTATATGGGTTGTGTTATTGACTACGTTTGCCTTTGGCGCCATTGGCTGGGTGGATGATTATAAGAAGATTATAAACAAGAATCCGCGTGGTATCGGGGCGAAGAACAAGTATTTCTGGCAGTCAGTCGCAGGCCTGACGGCAGCTATCTTTCTTTACTATACGGCGCGTACCCCGGCGGAGACGCAATTGATTGTGCCGGTATTTAAAGACATCGCAATCAATATGGGTCCGATGTTTATTGTTCTGGCCTATTTGGTAATCGTTGGCTCCAGTAACGCGGTTAATTTTACCGATGGCCTTGATGGTCTCGCCATTATGCCGACAGTGATGGTTGGCGGCGCGTTAGGTGTCTTTGCTTACCTCACCGGCAACGTCAATTTTGCGCAGTATCTCGGTATTCCATATGTTGCCGGCGTGGGTGAAGTCCTGATCTTCAGTTCTGCGCTGGTGGGCGCCGGTTTGGGATTCCTGTGGTTCAACACCTATCCCGCAATGATCTTCATGGGTGATATCGGTGCGCTGGCACTGGGTGCTGCCCTCGGTGTCATTGCGGTAGTAGTGCGTCAGGAGATTGTGCTGTTCATTATGGGTGGCCTGTTCGTTATGGAAACCCTGTCGGTAATTGTACAGGTGGTGTCGTTCAAACTCACAGGTAAGCGAGTGTTCCGCATGGCGCCATTGCACCACCACTATGAACTTAAAGGATGGCCGGAACCACGCGTCATTGTGCGTTTCTGGATCATCACCGTGATCCTGGTGTTAATCGGACTGGGCACCCTGAAGGTGCGTTAACAATGAATGCGAAGGCGATGATGCAAACAAAAAAACAACTTGCTGTGGTCGTTGGGCTGGGTAATACCGGCCTGTCCGTGGTGCCGCACCTGTTGTCGCTCGGATATGAGGTTGAGATTCATGATAGCCGTGATCTACCTCCGCGATTATCAGTTTTGCAGAGTGCCTTTCCCAATATTCCGGTGATTACCGGGCAGTTCAGCGCCGAGCGCTTTAGTGAAGCTGACCTGCTGGTAGTCAGCCCTGGTGTGCCACTTGCCGACCCGGCGGTTGCCCGGGCCAGGAGTGAGCACGTGGAAACGATCGGCGATATAGAGTTATTTGCACGTGCAGCGAAGTCGCCCATTGTTGCGATATCAGGCGCCAATGGAAAAAGCACCGTCAGTGCCCTGGTGGCTGAAATGCTGAGTGCTGCCGGGCTCGATACAAGACTGGGCGGCAATATTGGTGTTCCGGCCATGGAATTACTACAACAGCATGAACCGGATGTTTATGTTCTTGAGCTATCCAGTTTCCAGCTCGAAACCACTACCTCACTAAATGCGATTGCTTCAACCGTGCTCAACATTAGCGAAGACCATATGGATCGCTATCGCAGCATCGGTGAATACGCTGATATCAAAGCCGGCATATACAAAGGCGACGGCATCATGGTGCTGAACATTGACGATGATCGTGTCGTAAACATGGCAATAGAGGGGCGCAAGCAGATTAAATTCGGAATCTCCGAACCGGAACACGAAAACGATTTTGGTGTGCGAGAACAGGACGGACAGAGCTGGTTGGCAAGAGGCACGCAAACCCTGTTAGCGGTTAGCGAAATCAGGTTACCGGGTCGCCACAATGTGTCAAATGTGCTGGCAGCTTATGCCCTTTCCAGTGCTATGGGTGTTTCGAGCGCAGCTGCTAACCAGGCCATACGAGAGTTTCGTGGATTACCTCATCGCTGTCAGCTGGTGGCAGAGAGCCAGGGTGTGACATGGATAGATGATTCGAAGGCGACAAATGTCGGCTCGGCAAACGCAGCGTTAAACGGGATGGACAGGGCGGTTATCTGGATCGCCGGTGGTGACGGCAAGAACGCCGATTTTTCGCCATTGAAACAAGCTGTAAAAGATCACGCAAGGCATGTCGTTCTTATTGGCCGCGATGCGAATCTAATCGAGGCGGCTCTTGAGGATGTGGTGCCGGTACATCATGCCGGCGACATGGCCGACGCTGTTAAACAGGCAAGCGCGTTGTCGACGTCTGGCGATATTGTTCTATTGTCGCCGGCGTGTGCCAGTTTCGATATGTTCAAAAACTTCAGTCACCGAGGCGATGTTTTTGCTGAAAAGATAAGAGAGTTGGCAGCGCGATGAGTACCATCGTTATTCACAATGAAACCCGTCGTCACGCAGAACGCGGAATATCGCGACTGGATCCCTGGTTACTTGGCGCGATAATGGTTTTGCTGGTGATTGGCCTGATGATGATGTATTCCGCGTCGGTCTCGCTTGCCGAAAAGGGAACTGGCAACAGCATGTACTTTTTAATACGACAGCTGGCGCACATAGTACTGGGAGCGGGCGTGATGTGGATTGTTGCGCGAAGCCCGATTCGCATGTGGGAAAACCTTGGTCCGATATTGCTTCTATTTGCCATCGCGCTGCTAATTGTGGTGTTGATCCCCGGTGTGGGAGCAAATATCAACGGAAGTACGCGGTGGATTCATCTGGGCGGCTTCAACTTCCAACCGTCGGAACTGGTCAAGGTATTCATGATTATATACGTCGCCGGATATCTGGTGCGCAAGCAGGAAGAGTTGCGCAATTTTACTCATGGCATTCTCATGATCGGTATCGTGCTGGCGTTACTCGGGATACTGTTGTTGCAGGAACCCGACCTGGGCACCCTGGTCGTGCTGACGGCAACGGTACTCACCATGTTATTTCTCGGCGGTGTCCGTTTCTGGCACTTTATCGCATGTATTGGAGCGGGGGTGGGGGCCATTGCCGTCCTGACGGTTATCTCACCATATCGTATGGAGCGTGTCACCGGTTTTCTCAATCCCTGGGCGGACCCCTTTGACTCCGGATTCCAGTTAGTGCAGGCATTGATCGCGTTTGGTCGTGGCGAATGGCTGGGCGTCGGACTGGGTGCGAGTGTGCAAAAGCTGTTTTATCTGCCCGCAGCCCATACCGATTTTATTTTTGCCGTTATTGCGGAAGAGCTTGGGTTATTGGGCGTGTTCACTATCCTGGGGCTGTTTGCCATTATTGTTGGCAGGGCCATGGTGTTGTCCCGCATCGCCGAACAAAAAGATCGAATTTATCACGCCCGATTGGCGCAAGGCATAGGACTGCTGATTGGCTATCAGGCGATGATTAATATGGGTGTCAATCTCGGTGTATTGCCAACCAAGGGACTGACGCTGCCCTTTGTTAGTTATGGCGGTAGCAGTATGGTCGCGAGCCTCTTTGCCATCGGGTTGCTGTTGGCGATATCACGAGAGCTGCAACCGAAGAGGTGGCGCCACAGTGGCTAGTGTACTCATTATGGCGGGCGGAACCGGTGGGCATGTCTACCCGGGCCTGGCGGTTGCACGTGTGTTGCGCCACCGCGGTGTGGACGTGGTGTGGATGGGGACCCGACATGGCCTGGAAGCCAGGTTGGTGCCTCCGGAGGGTTTTCACGTGGAATGGATCAACATACACGGTCTCCGCGGCAAAGGTTTCATTGGCTGGCTCGCGTTACCGTTTCGCATGTTGATCGCGATGATACAGGCCTTGACTATATTTCTCAGGCGCCGACCATCGGTGGTGCTGTCGATGGGCGGATTTGTAGCAGGCCCCGGTGGCCTGGTTGCCTGGCTGCTGAGAAAACCTCTGGTAATCCATGAGGCCAACGCCATTCCCGGTTTTACCAACCGATGGCTGGCGCGGTTGGCTACACGAGTTTTGAGTGGTTTCCCCGACACCTTTGGCGCCCGTTCAAACGTGAGCCATGTCGGCAATCCGGTGCGACAAGACATCGCCAGTTTGGCACCACCCGCAGAACGCTTGCGAGATCGCCAGGGCCCTTTGCGCTTGCTCATGCTTGGTGGCAGCCAGGGCGCGCGGTCGTTGAATCGTGTCGTGGCAGATGCCTGGAGCGGATTGCCATCAACGCAACGGCCTGAATTGTGGCATCAAACTGGCAACCGCTGGCAGCAAGAAGTGCGGGCCGCTTACGGAGACGATGCCAACACGGTACGAATCGACGCATTTATCGGCGATATGGCAAAGGCCTACGCGTGGGCCGATGTTGTTGTTTGTCGGGCGGGGGCGATGACGCTGGCCGAATTGGCGGCGGCCGGACTTGGTTCTATCCTGGTGCCATTCCCCCATGCTACCGACGACCATCAAACCGTAAACGCGCGTTATCTGGCAGAACGCAATGCCGCTGTGGTGATTGCCGAGTCCGACTGCACACCATCGAGGCTGCAGCAGTTAATCTCCGAGTTGAATCAAAATCGTGATTCCCTTGTCACCATGGCCGAAAAAGCACGGGCCAGTTCTATGCCCGATGCGGATATTACCGTTGCGCGTATTTGCGAGGAACTCGCCCATGCGTAGATGGGTGCAGAAAATTCATTTTGTCGGTATCGGTGGTGTCGGTATGTGTGGCATCGCCGAGGTGTTGCATAACCTCAAATTTGACGTTTCCGGTTCTGATCTTGCCGAGGGTACCAATACCCGGCGTTTGCGCGGCATGGGAGTCAAGATCAACATCGGTCATAGCGATGACCACGTCGCAGGCATGGATGTCGTCGTTGTGTCGACCGCGGTGGACGAAACAAATCCGGAGGTCGTGGCGGCGATAGCACAAAAGATCCCGGTTATTCCGCGCGCCGAGATGTTGGGGGAATTAATGCAATTGCAACGTGGCATTGCGATTGCCGGCACCCACGGAAAAACCACCACCACCAGTCTGGTGGCCAGTTTACTGGCTGAAGGCGGGCTCGATCCCACCTTTGTCATTGGTGGTCGTCTTAACAGTGCCGGTACCAATGCCCGTCTCGGTCATGGTGAATACCTGGTGGCGGAAGCCGACGAAAGCGACGCCTCGTTCATGCATCTGCACCCGCTTATGAGTGTGGTTACCAATATCGACGCAGACCACCTGAGTACCTACGGCGGTGACTTCTCGGTGCTGAAGCAGGCCTTTATCGATTTTGTTCACAATATCCCGTTCTACGGGGTAGCAATTGTGTGTGTGGATGATCCGGTGGTACGTGAAATTCTGCCAAGCATCCACAAGCCGGTTATGACCTATGGTACGAATCCGACCGCCGATTTGCGGGCAAGCAACATATCGCAACGGGCTGGCAAAACGTCGTTTACCGTGTCCCTGTATGACAAACAGGAGTGGCTGCAAGTCACGCTGAATCAGCCGGGTAAACACAATGTGCTCAATGCGGTGGCAGCCATCGCTGTCGCCCATGAACTGGGCGTTGATGATGCCGCCATCGTCAAGGCCTTGGACGAGTTTGGCGGCATTGCCAGGCGTTTCCAGATCAATGGTGAGGTAGTCGTGAATGGTGGCAGCGTACTGCTTGTTGACGACTATGCACACCATCCGAGAGAAATCGCTGTCACTCTGGAAGCGGCGCGGAATGGCTGGCCCGACCGTCGCCTGGTGGTGGTGTTCCAGCCCCATCGATATAGCCGTACCCACGATCTGCTAGATGATTTCGCTGCCGTGTTCAGTGACCAGGATCCATTGGTAGTGACGGAGGTCTATGCCGCGGGCGAGTCCGTTATTAGTGGTGCCGACGGTCGAGCATTGTGTCGCACGATACGTGCCCGAGGATTAACCAATCCGGTGTTCGTGGAAGGTGTGGATGACTTACCCGCTGTACTTGGCAACATGTTAAAGGATGGCGATCTTTTGCTAACCCTGGGAGCCGGCAACATCGGACAGGTTGCGGCTACCCTGCCGCAACAACTGGCAGGGACAACATGAACGTGGCGGAACAATATGCATCGCGCGGTACATTGAAGATTAATGAACCCATGAGTAAGCATACCAGCTGGCGCGTGGGCGGACCGGCAGACAACTTCTATCAGCCGGCTGATATTGATGATTTGGCCTTGTACCTTTCCCGGCTACAACCGGATGAACCGGTTTTGTGGGTGGGACTTGGCAGCAATCTACTGGTTCGTGACGGTGGTATTCGTGGCACCGTCATCGCCGCCAGTGGTCGATTGAAAGAGTTAAGCGTGGTTGATCACAACCGGGTGCGTGCCGAAGTTGGTGTCGCCAGTGCCAAGGTGGCCCGTTTTGCGGCCGAGAATAATTTAACGGGTTGTGAATTCCTCGCTGGCATTCCCGGCACCGTTGGAGGTGCCCTGGCGATGAACGCGGGCGCTTTCGGTGGCGAGACCTGGCAGGTCGTTCAGGCGGTGGAAACCATCAATCGGCAGGGCGAAATTACGATGCGCGAAAAATCCGAATTTGATATCGCCTATCGCTCGGTAAAAGGGCTGAACCAGGAATGGTTTGTCGCGGGACACTTCATGCTGGATGAATGTGTGGGCAAAGACGCACGGGTGAAGATCAGGCAATTGTTGGCCAAGCGAGGTGCCTCGCAGCCCGTGCAAACGGCCAATGCTGGTTCCGTGTTCAAGAATCCGGTAAACGATCATGCCGCCCGTTTGGTCGATAGCGTGGGACTAAAAGGAACGTGTGTCGGCAAGGCTTGCGTATCGGATGTCCATGCCAATTTTATAATTAATACCGGCGGCGCAACCGCGGCAGACATAGAGAGTCTGATTGAAAAAGTTAAAATCGAAGTTCGCCTGCAGCACGACGTAGAACTGGAATGTGAAGTACGCATTGTCGGGGAAGATTTATGAGTCACCATCAGTTTGGCAAAGTAGCGGTATTGATGGGCGGGCCTTCCGCCGAAAGAGAGGTATCGCTTAAGAGTGGCGCGCGCGTGCTGGCTGCCTTGCAGAAGGAAGGTGTGGATGCCCATGGTGTTGATGCAGATCCTTCCGTTCTTGGAACCTTGCGCGACGAACAATATGACCGTGCCTTTATAATCCTGCACGGTCGCTGGGGAGAAGATGGATTGATGCAAGGCGCGCTTGACGTATTGGGTATCCCTTACACCGGAAGCGGTGTGCTGGCGTCTGCGCTGGCCATGGATAAATGGCGCAGCAAAATGTTGATGCGCCAGGCCGGGTTGCCAACACCGGATTTCGCGTTAGTGAGAAGTGAATTGGATCTGGATCAGGTAGCCAGCGAACTCGGTTTTCCCATGGTGATAAAACCCAGCCGCGAGGGATCCAGTAACGGTACGTTTAAAGTCCATTCGCCAGAGGAGATGGATACAGCCTGGCGCAGGGCAAGCGAGTTTGACAGAGATGTGCTGGCGGAGGCCTGGGTAGAAGGGCAGGAGCTGACAGTGGCGGTACTGGGCAATAGACCATTGCCTGCAATTCGCATTCAAGCTGCCGGTGAAATCTATGACTATGAGGCCAAATACCTCGCAGACTCAACGCAATACTTTTGTCCCAGCGGTCTGGATGAATCAATCGAAACAAAAATCAGGAAACTGGCAATTGATACCTTCACACTCCTTGATTGCCATGGTTGGGGCCGTGTGGATTTTATGATTGATAAAAATGGACAACCCTTTGTGCTTGAGACCAATACCATCCCGGGCATGACAGATCACAGCCTGGTACCGATGGCTGCCAAGGCTGACGGTATAAATTTTGAACAATTGACGGTCAGGATACTGGAGTCAAGTCATGCAACTGGCTGATAACGCACTGCACTGGAGCGCACGCCGCATGCTGTTTAACGGTGGTATTTTCGTGTTCTGGGTCATTGTGTTTGTCGCAGTTGCATTGCTCGGCGCTGACTGGTTGTTACGACCCGTGACCTACCCGGTGAAGCGAATCAGTTTTGCCGGGCCGTTCGAACGAGTCAGTCAGAAAGAACTGGAAACCGCGGCGCTAACAAACCTGGCGGGCAGTTTTATCACCGCGGATCTGGGTGCGGCAAAAGAACGAGTTGAGGCACTACCATGGGTTGATCGTGCCTGGATTAGTCGCCGATGGCCCAACGCCGTGCATGTGCGATTTAGCGAGCAAAATTTTGTGGCACGATGGGGCGACACTGCGTGGCTTAGTGATCGCGGCACAGCCGTACTGTTACCGAATCGTGACGGTCCGAAAGATGTGCCGCAACTGCTGGGCCCACCCGGAAGCGAGTTACAGGTTCTGGAATTCTATCAAAAATTTCAGACGCACCTTGCAACAGCTGAGTTGTCGATCAGACGTCTTGAGCTGACACCCCGTCGAATGTGGAAACTTTATCTGGACAATGGCGTTGAGCTTGTGATTGGCCGGAAGGGGATGGAAGAACGTGTTGAGCGGTTTATTCAAATCTATCCGTTTATGTTGAAAGCAAACAGACGAATCCGTCGCGTTGACCTGCGGTATGCCAATGGATTGGCCGTTGCCTGGATGGATAGTCGAAAAACGTTCTCTCGCCAGAGAACCGAGAGGTAGGGTATGTCAAAGAAAGATGATGAAAATTTGATAGTGGGTCTGGATATCGGTACTTCCAAGGTGCTCGCGATCGTTGGAGAGATCGGCGCCGATGGCCAGGTAGAAATAATCGGTGTCGGCCACCATCCATCGCGAGGCCTGAAAAAGGGAGTGGTGGTGAACATTGAATCAACGGTGCAATCCATACAACGTGCCATTGAAGAAGCAGAGTTAATGGCCGGTTGCCAGATCAATTCTGTTTATGCAGGAATCGCCGGTAGCCACATCAATAGTTTCAATTCCCACGGAATCGTTGCCATCAAGGATAAGGAAGTCGGTCGTGGCGATATTGAACGCGTCATCGAGGCGGCGCGGGCATTGGCAATACCGGCAGACCAGAAAGTGCTTCATATTTTGCCCCAGGAATTCATTATCGACAAGCAGGAAGGCATACGTGAACCCATTGGCATGTGTGGCGTACGCCTTGAAGCCAAGGTGCATATTGTCACCGGCGCGGTGAGTGCCGCGCAAAACATCGTCAAATGTGTACGCCGTTGCGGGCTCGATGTTGACGACATCATTCTCGAACAACTCGCATCCAGTATTGCCGTATTGACTGAGGATGAGAAGGAACTTGGCGTGTGTCTGGTGGACATTGGTGGAGGCACAACGGATATCTGTGTCTTTACCGACGGCGCCATACGCCATACCGCGGTTATCCCTATCGCTGGTGATCAGGTCACAAACGATATTGCTGTCGCATTGCGAACACCCATGCAGTATGCAGAAGAAATCAAGAAGCAATACGGTTGCGCGCTGACACAACTGGCGCAGCACGACGAAACCATTGAAGTACCCAGTGTCGGCGATCGTGCGCCGCGTACGCTGGCGCGCCAGACCCTGGCAGAAGTCATAGAGCCAAGAATTGACGAACTTTACACGCTGATCGCCGCCGAGTTGCGGCGCAGCGGATTCGAGGATCTCGTAGGATCCGGCATTGTGCTCACCGGTGGCAGTTCAAAACTGCAGGGTATGGTGGAGCTGGCAGAGGAAGTATTCCACATGCCCGTCCGCCTGGGTGTGCCACAAGACATCAGCGGTTTGACCGGCGTGGTGGAAAATCCTATGCACGCGACCGGCGTAGGGCTGGTTCAGTTTGGAGCACAACATCGTGCCGGGACCGGGTTCGCGCAATCGGGATCGGTGGCGGGCGAGAATATCGCCAGCATCTGGGAGCGAATGAAAAGCTGGTTTCAGGGGAATTTCTAGGAGTTTTTATGTTTAACAACCGGGTAAGCAATCAAAAGGAGGAGCCGTCATGTTTGAGTTGATGGATACTTACGGCCAACAGGCCGTGATCAAGGTGATCGGAGTGGGAGGCGGCGGTGGTAATGCCGTTGACCACATGGTCGATGCAAATATCGAAGGCGTTGAGTTTATAAACGCCAATACCGACTCTCAGGCGTTGTCGAAGTCGGGGGCACGCACAATCTTGCAATTGGGTGCTAATCTTACCAAGGGCCTCGGTTGTGGTGCCGATCCCAATATTGGTCGGCAGGCAGCCGTGGAAGATCGGGAGCGTATCGCCGAAGTGCTGGACGGTGCTGATATGGTGTTTATTACAGCCGGAATGGGAGGTGGCACGGGTACTGGCGCCGCACCCGTAGTAGCTCAGGTGGCACGTGATCTCGGCGTATTGACAGTGGCGGTGGTAACCAAACCGTTTACTTTCGAAGGCCGCAAGCGAATGGGCGTGGCGGAGCAGGGGGTCAAGGAATTGGCGGAGTATGTCGATTCCATTATTACCGTTCCCAACGAGAAGTTGCTTACCGTATTGGGCAAAGACGCCACCATGCTGGATGCCTTTGGTAAAGCCAATGAAGTGCTTCAAGGTGCGGTGCAGGGAATCGCCGAGCTCATCACGCGTTCTGGCCTGATCAATGTTGATTTCGCCGACGTGCGCACGGTGATGTCGGAAATGGGTATGGCAATGATGGGGTCAGCACTTGCCAGTGGTGAAAATCGCGCCACCGAGGCAGCCATGGCCGCAGTATCCAGTCCCTTGCTGGAAGACGTCAACATCTCCGGCGCGCGCGGTATTCTGGTGAACGTGACCGCCGGGCCTGACATGTCGATTGGTGAGTTTGAGGAAGTGGGAAATACGGTAAGGGACTTCGCTTCCGAAGACGCGACTGTGGTTATGGGCACCGTCATTGATCCCGAGATGAGCGGTGAATTACGGGTTACGGTGGTGGCGACCGGGCTTGGAACTGAGGCCCAAAAACAGCAGCCTTATCGTGTAGTGCGAACCGGTACGGGAACCACGGATTACGAGGATCTTGATACCCCCACGGTTATCCGGAATCGCCGTGATGATGGCGCCAAACAAAGAAAGGACTCAGTGGAGTATCTCGACATCCCGGCGTTTTTGCGCAAACAGGCGGATTAGAGACGAGATAGACCTGCATAGTACCCGGTTACAGGCCCTCCTCCTTTTTGGGGCAAGGATGCCCCGCTCTCTTCGTTGCTAGTAAGGCGCTATTTATAGAGCCGCCCAATGAGGGCGCGCTATCATGCTTGTGTGGTGGAAATCCGGTTTTCACCATGGGCCCATCGTTTTCCTGCGCCAAAATCGCGATAATAAATCAATAGTATTCAGCAACTTATCTCCATTGCATTGAAGTAGGACGGCTGGCGGCAGCGGAATAGTTCTTACAGTTAATTTTCCAGCAAGGAAATTGCTCACGGGTTTGAACCCGGGACCATCTAGCCGTTCATCGGTAGCTCGCTGCCGGTCGTTGGCGAATATCGCTAAACTACTGGACAAGAAGGAGAAATTGACTTTTAATGACTCGAAACCAGCAGAATTTTCCGAACGGTTTTGGGTACCCCAGTGAAATTGAATTCCCTGAATAGAAAGGGAAGGGGAAGTGTTCCCTCGGGAGAAACAAATCGCGAATAATAAAGTAATAATTTACAGTGATTAAACAAAGAACACTAAAAACTACCATCCGTGCAACAGGTGTTGGCTTGCACACGGGTAACAAGATCTATCTGACACTGCGGCCTGCGCCCATCGATACTGGCATAGTGTTTCGTCGCGTCGATCTGGAGGATGCGATCGATGTTCTTGCCTGTCCCCGGAATGTAACCGATACCCGGTTTTCAACGACAATTGAAAAGGACGGGGTTCGCATTTCCACTATCGAGCACCTGATGTCCGCATTTGCCGGACTCGGTATTGATAATGCCATCGTTGAGCTGACGGCCCCTGAGGTTCCAATTATGGACGGCAGTGCCGGGCCTTTTGTTTTCCTGCTTCAGTCCGCTGGCATTGATGAGCAGCCCGCTGCGAAAAAATTTCTTCGCATCAAGAGACGCGTCAGTGTCGAAGACGAAAATAAATGGGCTGTATTTGAACCGTTCGACGGCTTTAAAGTTTCTTTTGCGATCGATTTTAAACATCCGGTTTTCGAAAACAGTGGCAAGACAGCGAGCATGGATTTCTCTACCACCTCGTTTGTGAAAGAAGTAAGTCGTGCCAGGACGTTTGGATTTATGTCCGACCTCGAAACCATGCAGAAAAACGGCTATGCTCGTGGTGGTGGCTTCGATAACGCGATTGTTATGGATGATTACCGTATCTTGAATGAGGATGGGCTGCGGTACGAAGACGAGTTTGTAAAACACAAGATTCTGGATGCGATTGGCGACCTGTATTTGCTGGGTCATCCGTTATTGGGTGAGTTCAGCGCCTACCGGTCTGGCCATCATCTGAACAATCGACTGTTACGTGCGTTATTACAGGACCAGGAAGCCTGGGAACTGGTGTCCTATGACGAAAGCGATGATGTTCCTATTGCCTTTGTCAGCGGAATAACGACGGCGGCTGCAGCAGTTTAATAATTGTGATTGAGGGTGCGGAAAAAGCGCCTGGTTGTAAATGTGGAGGAGATAGACAAGCGGCATGAACATAATAATTGTTGCAGATAAAGGTGGGACCAATAAGCACGCCAGCTTGTCGCATCGACATGTGCTGGTAATTGCGCTGATTGGTCTCGTGGTGTTACCCGTAATTCTTGGCGGCGTCACTTTTCAGATTAAATCTCTGCTCGACCGGCATAGCGATTTTGTAGATACCGGATTGGTGCAGCAACAACAACAAGAACTGCAGAATCAACGCGTCGCTATTGGTAAGGCACGGCGCAATGCGGAGACACATCTGAACGCATTGGCACAACGACTTGGTTATTTACAGGCGCAGGTATTGCGGCTAAACGCCCTGGGTGGTCGCTTGACAACAATGGCAGGTCTGGACGCACGTGAATTTGATTTCAATGTACAGCCGGCAATGGGCGGTCCTGCCGGTCCTGCCGTGGCGCAAAATACATCAATTGTGATGTCCTCGCTCACTAGCCTGGATCAGCAAATTACCACTCAAAGCGAACAGCTTAGCGCATTGGAAACCCTGTTAATTGATCGTCAGCTGCAAAAGGCGGTGACACCGTCTGGTTGGCCGCTCAATGGAGGCTGGATTTCATCCAATTTTGGAATTCGTGCCGATCCCTTTACTGGGGCACAATCCATGCACAAAGGTATCGATATCGCCAGCCCGATGGGTGCAATCATCAAGGCCATGGGTGATGGTGTGGTTACTTATGCTGCTATGAAGCGAGGATATGGTCGGTTGGTTCAGATTAACCATGGCCAGGGGTATGTAACGCGTTATGCACATACTCACGTAGCTCTCGTTAAAGTGGGTGACCGGGTCAAAAAAGGCCAGGCCGTTGCTCAAGTAGGCGCTTCTGGTCGCTCAACGGGTCCACATCTTCACTTTGAGGTCATCCGGGATCGCCAACAGGTCGACCCGCTGGATTATATCAACAGGGGCCCACGACGTGTTGTTGCCAAAAGATAATCTGCCAGTCAGACATAGCACAAACGAAAAAGCTCCCGGACCGGGAGCTTTTTCGTTTGTGCTGAACAGGCTTTGAAGTTATCGGGTCCTGATTCGGTAAACCATAACTGAATTTCCTCCACGTTGCTTTCTTCCCTGTGCCGTCACCCATAGTTGACTGCCGTCGGGTGACACCGCCATACCAACAGGATAGGAATCTGCCGGAAGGCTAACGAGTGGTGTTAGTGTTTTGGCTGCAAGTACGACTATTTTATTTTCCTTATTTACTGCCGCATAAATAAACTTGCCATCAGGGCTGATGGCAATCGTTCTTGTTGCCGAACCGGTGCGGGTTTCCCGAAGCGGCGCAAGGCTGGGTAGCCGGCGCCGCGCCGCGGCAACTAAATCATTCACGCGGTAAGCCGATACATAACCTGAAAAACTTGAACTCAGATACAGCGTATCGCCATCCGGGGATAACACCAGATGCCGCGGCGTCTGGCGCATGCCACGTACGGTGCCGATGTATCGTTGGGTCTGGACATTAATTACCGCAATTCCGCCACCCCCCATTCGGGCGACCAGTAAATATCTTCCGTCGCGGGTGAAAACGGCACCTCGTAAGCAAAATCCACAGCCATGGTCACGATCTTTGCTGTCAACATTGTTGAGCGCTATTCGCTTGCCTACGGTGATGAGCTTACCCAGTCGATAATCGGCTGGTAAGCGACTGCGGGTATCTATCAAACCGATGGTGTTGTCACCCCAGTGGATGACTGCCATCCAGTTGCCTTCGGCTGAGCCGACGACGTATTTCGGGATGGGGCCGGTGGGCATGACGCGGACAATGCGATCGGTAGTGACATCAATTATGGCCACCGCGGATGGCATGGTGCTGTAGCGGTCAAAGTCTCTTCGATAATAGGGAACCCAAAGGTACCGACCGTCTGCACCGAGCGCTGATTCCACCGGTTTACCGGAAAAAATATCTGGATTCGCCGGTGCAGTATCAGGGAAGGCGAGCCAGGGTGTTTCATCGTTATTAAGTCTGAATAATTTCTGGTCACGTTCCTCGAACCGATGAACAATCAGCCCGCTCCGTCTCAGACGTTGGGGGTCATAAATAATCGTGGTAAATCCTTCCAGTGCGTTGACGTAGACTTTGCTACCGTCGGGTAGAAACCTGACCGACTTGGGCGAGAATACATAGCGATCGAATTTATCTGCATCATGGGTAGGACGCGGGTTGTAGTGCTGAAAACGTGCAACGAGCTCGATAGAATAGGGCGAACCATCTGGCAGTTTTATATCGGCCCGGCTTCCTATCCTGGCTCGCACCAGCGGTTCGAGTTTGCCCTCAAGATTGTTTCGCGCTTCTTCCAGGTAGCGTGAGAAATCGGGGCCCGTAGCGCCCAGTTTCTTTGCCTGATTCCAGTGGGTGACCACCTCCTGCCATCTCTCCAGTACCCAGTAGCTCCAGCCGATCTCATAATGCGCGGCCTCATAACCAGGGTCCAGATTGATTGCCGCCTGATAGGCCAAAATAGCCTGTTTTGTCTGGCGTGTTTTCTGGTGGACAAGGCCACGCTGGTAGGCCTGTTCAGCAGTTTCGGCGCCCACCGCGATCGACAGGAATGGATTCGCCAGCAAAAGGAGGGCCGCGATTAAAGCGCTTTTTAACAACGAGATGCGGGAACTAGGCATGGTTTAAATTTGCGGCGACATTGCCATGTACGGGTGCGCGATGAAATCGCGATTATGTTAATTCAGGGCACGATTCTACCCCAACTTCCTTGTCGCTGGCAGGCCAAAGCCGGTACAACGTGCTTCAAGTTGGCCCCCTTTTCCGACATAATGCCCCCTTTTTTGAGCCTCCGGCGCTCACGGGAACAGTAGTGAAATCAGTCTTACGAAAAGTATTTGGAAGTCGAAATGCACGTTTGATCAAGAGCATGCGTCAAAAGGTGTCGGGCATCAATGCGTTTGAAGAGTCAATCGCGGCGCTGACAGACGAGGAGTTACGCGCCAAGACAGATGAATTCCGTGAGCGAATAAAGCAGGGCGAAACGCTGGATGAATTGTTGCCGGAAGCCTTTGCCGTCGTTCGCGAAGCGGCGGTACGTTCGCTGGGGATGCGACATTTTGATGTGCAGTTGATCGGCGGCATGACCTTGCATGAGGGCAAGATTGCAGAAATGCGCACTGGCGAAGGTAAAACATTGGTGTCCACCCTGTCAGCGTACCTGAATGCACTATCTGGCGAGGGCGTGCACATTGTAACCGTTAATGACTATCTGGCGAGTCGCGATGCCGGGTGGATGGGCCAGGTCCATAATTTCCTGGGGCTGACCGTGGGCGTGGTGCTGTCCGACCAGGATTATGAAGAAAAACGTGAGGCCTATCGGGCCGACATTACCTACGGTACCAACAATGAATTCGGTTTCGATTATTTACGGGACAACATGGCATTTAGTCCCGAGGAGCGTTTTCAACGAGGCTTGAATTTCGCAATTATCGATGAAGTTGACTCTATTCTTATTGATGAAGCTAGAACACCGTTGATCATATCGGGTCCGGCCGATGAGAGCACGGACCTGTATGGAAAGATAAATACCATTATTCCAAAACTTGAGGCGCAAAAGGAAGAAGATGGCCCCGGCGATTTTACGATTGACGAGAAGACCAGGCAGGCATTTCTGACAGATGCCGGCCACGAAAAAGTTGAAACGTTGCTGGCCGAAGCCGGTTTACTGGCGACAGACAGTAACCTGTATGATGCCGCCAATATTGGTCTCTTGCATCATGCCAACGCCGCACTTCGGGCACATACCTTGTACCAGTGTGAAGTCGATTATATCGTTAAGGACAACGAGATTGTAATCATAGATGAGTTTACCGGTCGAATGATGTCCGGCCGCCGCTGGTCAGAAGGCCTGCATCAAGCTATCGAAGCGAAAGAAGACGTAAAGGTTCAACACGAAAACCAGACGTTGGCATCGATTACTTTTCAGAATTATTTCCGTCAATACAATGTCTTGTCAGGCATGACCGGTACGGCCGATACAGAGGCATTTGAATTCCACCAGATTTATGGACTGGAAGTTGTTGTCATACCTACACACATGGAAATGATACGAAAAGACCATACCGATCAGATTTATCGCACCGCAGCAGAAAAGGATATTGCCGTATTGGCCGATATCGTCGATTGTCATAAACGAGGGCAACCGGTGCTGGTGGGTACTATTTCAATCGATTCGTCCGAATATCTGTCGAAGTTGCTAAGCAAGAACAAAGTCCCGCACGAAGTACTGAATGCCAAACAACATGAACGTGAGGCGCATATTGTCGCCCAGGCGGGTCAACCCGGTGCCGTAACACTGGCGACCAACATGGCCGGTCGCGGAACCGACATTGTGCTGGGCGGTAACCTCGAGGTGGAACTGGAGGCAGTGGCCGATAATGAATCAAAACAGTCAAAGATTCGCGAGCAATGGGAGCAAAGGCACCAACAGGTGCTGGAGGCAGGTGGTCTGCACGTAATTGGTACCGAAAGGCACGAATCCCGCCGTATCGATAACCAGTTGCGGGGGCGTTCTGGTCGGCAGGGAGACCCGGGCTCCAGCCGTTTTTACCTGTCACTTGAGGACAACCTGATGCGTATTTTCGGATCTGAGCGCATCAGCACCATGATGCAGCGGTTGGGTATGCAGGAGGGCGAAGCGATTGAGCACCCCTGGGTAAGTCGTGCAATCGAGAATGCGCAACGCAAGGTCGAAGGACGCAACTTCGATATCCGCAAGCAACTGCTCGAATACGATGATGTTGCCAACGATCAGCGAATGGTCATATATCAACAGCGCAACGAACTCATGGAAGTTAGCAACATCGATGAGAGTATTCGCAATATTCGTCGCGAAGTAGCGCATAGTCTGATCGATCAATACATTCCGCCCCAGAGTCTTGAAGAGCAGTGGGATGTATCGGGTCTGGAGAATGCAGTAGAAGCCGAGCTGGCCGCGAAACTGGAACTAAAAAAATGGCTGGAGCAGGATACAGGCCTTGAGGAGGAGGGGCTGCGAGATCGTATTTTGACTGGGCTTGAACGATTACATACAGAAAAGGCGGAGGCTATCGGCAACGAGGTAATGCAACATCTTGAGCAGGCGGTGATGCTACAGGTGCTGGACCGACAGTGGAAGGATCATCTGTCGGCGATGGATTTCCTGCGTCAGGGGATTCATTTGCGCGGGTACGCGCAGAAGAACCCGAAGGAAGAATACAAGCGCGAGGCATTTGAATTATTCTCGGAAATGCTTGATCGCATCAAGCTCGAAGTGATTACGCTGCTGGCTCACGTTGAGGTGAGGGACGACGAAGACGTCGATGCACTGCAACGGCCACGACATACGGCCAGCCAAATGGATTTCGTACATCCGGAATTACAGTCACCCGAAGCAGTGGATCACGACGAGGTTGCTGTTGCCAGCAAACCCATTGTTCGGGACAAGCCCAAAGTGGGGCGCAATGCGCCTTGTCCTTGTGGTTCAGGAAAGAAATACAAACAATGCCACGGTAAGTTGCAATAACAGTTTTGTATAAAGAGAATTGGGTGATAAGTTAACCCGATTCTTGCAACCGGAATTTGCCCAGGTGTTATGGCTGTCGGTCTAAAATCTCCCGAAACTCTTCTGCCGATTGCCGGCATCCGTCTTGGCGCGACTGCTGCCGGTTTGCGTTATCAGGGCCGACCGGACCTGGTGGTAGTCGAAATTGAGCCCGGTGCAAATACGGCGGCCGTGTTCACACAAAACCGGTTTGCCGCAGCACCGGTCGTTGTTGCCAAAGAGCATTTTACTTGTACTACACCCAGAGCACTTTTAATCAACGCGGGCCAGGCGAATGCGGGAACTGGTCAGACCGGGATAGAGGTCGCAAGGCAGAGTTGCCAGCTGGTAGCGGATCGATTGGGATGTTCTCCCGAATCAGTATTGCCGTTTTCGACCGGTGTCATCGGTGATGCGCCACCAATAGGAAAAATAGACTCGGCCTTGTCCGAGTGTATTGATAACAACCGGGAAGATACCTGGGTTGCGGCGGCGCATGGCATTATGACCACAGATACGGTTGCCAAGGGGTGTTCGAGAACCGTTATGATAGACGGCCAAACAGTTACCCTCACCGGTATTGCCAAGGGTTCCGGCATGATTCGTCCGAATATGGCGACCATGCTGGCGTTTGTCGGGTCGGATATCGCAATGGATCCAGCGCTTTTGCAACGTAGTCTGGACACAGCCATAACGCACAGCTTCAATCGTATTACCGTCGACGGAGATACCTCTACCAATGACGCTTGTGTATTAATTGCCAGTGGTGCGGTCAAGCTAGAGCCGCTTGCGCACGGCTCAGCGGCATACCAGGTATGGGTTGAGGCACTTTGCGAGGTATTACTGGAGCTGGCGCAGGCAATCGTGCGCGATGCCGAGGGGGCGACGAAATTTGTGACCGTACAGGTGGAAGAAGGCACAACCGAGGACGACTGTCTTGCTGTTGCATTTACAGTGGCCCATTCACCCCTGACCAAAACGGCGTTGTTTGCCAGCGATCCTAACTGGGGTCGCATCCTGGCGGCGGTGGGGCGGGCGCCAATCGACAAACTTGATATCGAAAATGTGTCTCTACACCTTAACGGTGTGTGCGTTTTCGAAAAGGGTGATATGGCGGCAGACTATACTGAGGAAACAGGCCAGGCGGCAATGGCGCCGGAAGAGATTGTGATACGAATTGGACTGGGGATGGGCGATACCAGTGCCTCGGTCTGGACCAGCGACCTTTCCCACGAGTACATCCGTATCAATGCCGAATACCGTTCCTGATGACTATCTAAAAGTCATCGTTGGAGTTATTGAAGATAGTGACGCCAATATTTTGCTGGCGCGTCGGCCGTTGCACTTGCATCAAGGAGGTAAATGGGAATTTCCGGGTGGAAAAATTGAACCCGGAGAGTCACCGTTTGTTGCGTTGTGTCGTGAACTGGGTGAAGAACTAGGCATTGCGATCGAGAGGGCAACACCTCTGATTCAGGTGCCTTTTCATTATGAAACATTTTTGGTTCTGCTGGATGTCTGGCAGGTGCAGAATTTTTCGGGCAAAGCGGTTGGGCGAGAAGGCCAGGATATCCGTTGGGTCAGCATAGATAATCTGGCTTCAGTGAAGTTTCCACCAGCCAATCACGCCATCGTCGCCGTACTCACTCTTCCCGCTATTTATGCAATTAGTGCAATTGGTCAATATGGCGAAGTGCAATTTTTTCGTGCCCTCGACGTCGCTTTGAAAAACGGGCTGCAACTGCTGCAGCTAAGAGAACACCAGCTTGATAAACAGCGTTTCCTCGACTTGGCGGAGAAAGTGGTAGCGCGTTGCCATCGACACGGTGCCCGTGTGTTGTTGAACTGTGATCCGCAATGGGTCGAGGATTCGACGGCTGACGGTGTGCACTTGACGCAGGAGCGTCTGATGTCGACCGGACAACGACCGGTGGATGAGAGTTACCTGCTGGCGGCATCGTGTCATGATGAGTATTCGTTGCGGCGAGCAGCGTCGATAAAATCTGACTTTGTGGTACTTTCACCAGTCAGGGCGACGACAAGTCATCCTGATGCAAGACCAATGGGTTGGTTACGATTCCAGCAACTGTGTGCAACGACTGCCCTGCCAGTCTACGCGCTTGGCGGCATGGCGCTCTCCGAGGTAGCGCAAGCGAGACAATCTGGTGCCCAGGGGGTTGCTTTGGTAACTGGTATTTGGGAAGCCGGCGAGCAGGCGCTAGCGCGCCATTTGTAGATAATAGTCATGCAGATGGTCAACCTGATCTTCTAGCGCGGTCTTGTCTCCATCGTTCACAATCACATCATCGGTGCGCGCCAGCCGTGATTTACGATCGAGTTGGCTTGCCATGATTTGCTCTACCGATTCCCCATCAATATGATCACGCGCCGTCACTCTACTGACCTGCAACGCTTCCGGCGCATCGACGATTAGCACCCGGTCAACCAGGTGTTCCTGAGCCGCTTCAAACAGTAGCGGAATAACAATAATGCAGTAGTCCGAGTTGATGGCGGCAACTTCCCTTGCGACGACTTCAGCTACGCGTGGGTGGAGGATAACCTCAAGGTGTTTTCGGCTGACCTCATCATTGAAAATCACTTCACGTAATCGTGCGCGGTTCAGGCGACCGTCTTCAGAAATGAATTCCTTGCCCAGTGTTTCCGATATTTCGTTTAAGGCCGCCTCACCGGGTTCAACCAGTTCGCGCGTAATAACATCAGCATCAATAACAGGTATACCCTTGTCGGCAAACAGGCTGGCAACTGTAGATTTGCCACTACCAATACCACCCGTCAGGCCAACACGCAGTGTCATGCGAGTCGGGCAAATTGCAGATAGGCTCGCACCAGATCATGGCCCCACAAAAGGGCGATCCAGCCGGCGACGCAAAGAAAGGGTCCGAAAGGAATCGGATGGTCTCGACCGTGTCTGGATAACACCAGATAGGTTCCACCAATGACCGCGCCGGAAAAAGCCGCGAGCAATATAGTAAGTGGCAATAGCTGCCAACCCAGCCAGGCGCCCAGCATGGCAAGGAGCTTGAAGTCACCGAAGCCCATGCCTTCCTTTTTTGTCAGTAGCTTGAATGCCTGATAAACGAGCCACAAAGACAAATAGCCGGCGATAGCGCCAATTACGGCAGATTGGAGATCGGCGAAGATGCTGAAGGCGTTCACCAGCAGGCCCAGCCAGAGAAAGGGTAGCGTGATGACATCCGGCAGGATCTGATGATCGTAATCTATCAGTGCCAGTGGAATCAGTGCCCAGATGAATAGTAGTCCTGCGAGGGTGGTCGTGGTGACACCAAAGGACCATGCCACGCTAACCGAAAGTGCAGCTGTAGCCAGTTCCACCAGGGGGTAACGAACTGAGATCTTTTTTTTGCACTCGGAGCACTTGCCTCGAAGAATCAGGTAGCTGACGACAGGGATATTCTCCCATGCTGTTATCGGGTGGTCACAATGCGGACATCGGGAACGGGGTGAAACGAGACCAATGCTTCCAGTGTTGTCATCCGGTTCAAGCTCGAGAGTGAGCTGCGCACGCTCACGCCAGATTTGATCGAGCATTACAGGTAGGCGGAAAATGACGACATTCAGGAAACTGCCAACCGCCAGGCCGTACAACGCTATCGAGAAAATAAAGAACGTCGGATGAGATTCAAGGAAATATAGGGTAGCGTCAAACATGAAGGTGAAACTTGCCGTTCGCTATTACACTACCGACGCGAGCTTGAATATTGGCAAATACATGGCGACCACCATGCCACCAACAACGATACCCAGGAAGGCCATGATGATAGGTTCCATCAGGCTACTCAGGGCATCCACCGCATCGTCAACTTCGCCCTCGTATATATCGGCAACTTTACTAAGCATGGCGTCAAGCTCACCGGCCTCCTCGCCAATCGCCACCATCTGAACCACCATATTGGGGAACAGATTGACCCGTTCCATCGCGATCTGCAGCTGCGTACCGGTTGACACTTCAGCCTGAATTTCCCTCGTACCCTTCTCGTATACCGCATTACCCGCGGCACCGGCAACGGAATCCAGTGCATCCACCAAAGGGACACCAGCGGCGAACATGGTCGCCAAAGTGCGCGCGAATCGTGCGATAGTGGCCTTGCGGATAATTTCACCAACAACGGGCGCCTTCAGCAGGGCTCGGTCCATCGCATGTTGCATTTTGATTGATCGTTTGTAGGCGTAGCCAAATCCCATCACCGCTCCGATTATTGACCCGAAAATAGCCCACCACCACTCAGTAAAGACCTTGGACATACTGATAACCATTTTCGTCAGCGCAGGAAGATCGGCACCGAAATCCGCAAACAGCGATTCAAACTGCGGGATGACGAAAATCAGTAAAATTGCGGTAATAACAAAGGCTACGATAACGATTGCAGTGGGGTAGGCCATTGCCGATTTTATCTTACTTTTGATGTTCTCGATTTTTTCCTTGTACGTGGCAATTTTTTCCAGAAGTGTATCGAGAATACCTGCCTGTTCACCGGCACCAACCAGGCTGCAGTACAGCGAATCGAAATAAAGGGGGTGTTTGCCCAACGCCTCAGTAAGATTGGTGCCGGACTCCACATCGTTTTTGACCTTCATGATCAGATCCCGCATTGACGCGTTTTCGCTGCCTTTGGCAACGATATCAAATGACTGCACCACCGGCAGACCGGCTGTGAGCATGGTTGCCATTTGCCGCGTAAATACGGCAATATCCTTGGGTTTGATTTTAGGTTTACCAAAAGAGAGGGCTTTCGGTCTTCTTTTTACCTTTTTTGGAAAGACACCTTGTCGGCGCAGCATTGAGTTGACATGGGAGACACTGGTTCCTTCCATCTCACCTCTTATAGTTTTATTACTGCGGTCAACCCCTTCCCAGATAAACGTACTGAGTTTTGCTGCTTTTGTGGCCATGGACGATTTCGCTTACTATTGATTGGTAATACGTTCAACTTCTTCAAGACTGGTGAGACCGGCACCTACTTTCTTTAGCCCTGCATCCCGGAGGCCGTAAACGCCGTCCTTGAGCATTTGTCTTTCGACATCGAGCTCCGTGCCCTCGCGCATAATGATTTCACCAATCGCTTTTGATACTGGCATTACTTCGTAAATGCCCACACGCCCCTTGTATCCCCCGGTGCACGAATCGCAGCCAACCGGACCCATCACCTTCAAGCCATTCAGGTTTTCTTCCTTGAATCCTGCCTTTAGCAAGGCCTCCCTGGGCAGGTCTAGAACTTGTTTGCATTGTTCGCACAAACGGCGTGCCAGACGTTGGGCGACCACGAGATTTACCGCGGACGCGATATTGAACGGCGGCACACCCATATTAACGAGACGAGTCAATGTTGCCGGCGCACTATTGGTATGCAAGGTAGATAGCACCATATGGCCGGTTTGCGCTGCTTTGATCGCGATACCGGCGGTTTCCAGGTCTCGAATCTCACCGACGAGGATGATGTCGGGATCCTGACGCAGGAATGCACGCAAAACCAATGAAAAGTCCAGTCCCGCCCTTTCATTAATGTTCACCTGGTTAATACCGGCAAGGTTTATTTCCACCGGGTCTTCCGCGGTTGAAATATTCAGGTCGGGCTTGTTGAGGATATTGACCGCGGTATAAAGTGTGACTGTTTTACCTGATCCTGTGGGGCCGGTTACCAGCACCATGCCGTAGGGGCGATGTACTGCGTCGAGAAACAGATCTTTCTGGTCGGGCTCAAAACCCAGTCTTTCCACACCGAATGTCGCTGAGGCGGGATCGAGGATACGTAATACAATCTTTTCACCGTAGAGTGTTGGCAGGGTGCTGACACGAAAATCGATGGCCCGGTTTTTTGATATGCGCATTTTAATACGCCCATCTTGCGGTATCCGACGTTCCGCGATATCCAGTTTGGATAGAATCTTGATGCGTGCGGCGATGCGCATTGCCAGTGCCAGCGGTGGTGCAGCCACTTCCTGTAATATGCCATCTATCCTGAAGCGAACACGACAGCTTTTTTCATAGGGTTCGATGTGAATATCCGAAGCACCTTTATTAATGGCATCCAGTAGAACCTTGTTTACAAATTTGACGATAGGTGTGTCGTTTACGCCCGCGGCGGCATCGGCTTCTTTGTCCGGCGCGTCGTCGGCCCCGACATCAAGATCTTCCAGTCCATCGAGGCCGTCGTCACTATCCAGATCGGAGAATGTGGTGTCGTTGGCTTCAAGAAACTTGTCGATGGCTTCGCCAAGTTTGCTTTCTTCCACCAGGATGGGTTCAGTAATAATGCCAGTGGCAAACTTGATTTCGTCCAGCGCCACGACATTGGTAGGGTCCGATGTAGCAACGTAGAGACGGGTACCGCGTTTATAAATCGGTAATACGCGATGCCGCCTGAGTATTTTCTCACTTACCAGTCCAGTGGGCGCAGCCTCGATATCAAGTGCCCGAATATCAAGCAGCGGCACGCCGAACTCTTCAGATGCGATTTGGGCAATGGTGGCACTGTCGACTTTTTTTGACTCAACCGCATAGGAAACAAAGGATTTTTTCTCGGCCAAGGCCGCATCCTGCAGTTTTTCCGCGTCATCTGCCGTGAGCAGCCTGTCACGAACCAGGCGCAGGGCCAGACCGGTAAGTCTTGTTGCTGTAGTTGGTGTCGCCATTTCCTGAGCTGGACAGTTCCTTGTGGGGATTGCACTAACATCCCCGCAGTGAGTTAAATCTCATTAGATAGTAGTTGAGATAGCCGCTACAGCCAAATGTTTTCAGAGAGGAATATACCTGGTACAGGTATTGACTGGATCCGGTTGGCGCTATTATTTCACTCGCTGTTTAGTCGATGCGCATCAATACGCTTCCCCTCTATCGGTTGACAAGTCGCCATGTCAGATTTAGAATCATTCTAAATCGGTTTTCCGATTTTGTACCTACACTAACTGTTAAACTGAATATGGTGAGAAAAATGGATCTTAAAGGAAGCAAAACCGAGCAGAGTCTGAAAGACGCCTTTGCAGGTGAATCGCAGGCGAATCGTCGCTATTTGTACTTTGCGGCCAAGGCTGATGTGGAAGGCTACAATGATGTTTCAATTGTCTTTCGTTCAACCGCAGAGGGTGAAACCGGCCACGCTCATGGCCACCTGGAATACCTGGAAGCCTGTGGCGACCCCGCGACCGGTTTACCCATTGGTGGCACCGAGGACAACCTCAAGGCATCGATTGCCGGAGAGACCCACGAGTACACTGATATGTACCCGGGTATGGCCAAGACTGCCCGTGAGGAAAATTTTGACGAAATCGCCGATTGGTTTGAAACTCTGGCGAAAGCCGAGCGTTCCCACGCCAACCGTTTCCAGAAGGCACTGGATAATCTTGACTAGGTGACACTGGATTGTCGGTCCTGCCCCTCCCGTGTGGAGGGGTGTGGGGCCGGACCGAGTTTGCGACCCTGAGATCAAGATTTGAAGCAGGAAGATCAGTATGGCAGTACCCACCGGCACACGTGAAGGCAATCTCGATGCACCCACACGCCACGCCCTGGACTGGAAGGCTACGGAATTCTGGGACGAGGACGCGTTAAACCAGGAACTCGAGCGCGTCTTTGACATTTGTCATGGTTGTCGTCGTTGCGTCAGTCTCTGCAATTCCTTTCCGCTATTATTTGATCTGGTGGACGAGTCCGACACCATGGAGGTTGATGGTGTCGACAAGAAAGATTACTGGAAGGTCGTTGACCATTGTTACCTCTGCGACCTCTGCTATTTAACCAAGTGTCCTTATGTGCCGCCGCACGAATGGAATGTGGATTTCCCGCACCTGATGTTGCGTGCCAAAGCGATACGTTTCAAGAAAGAAGGCGCCCGCGCGCGCGACCGCATGTTAAGTGCCACCGATACCGTCGGTAAATTTGCCGGCATTCCAGTGGTGGCACAGATCGTTAACACCGCCAACCAGTTAAAACCTGTAAGAAACGTGATGCAGGCCGTTACGGGTATTCACGCCGATGCAGTGCTTCCAAAATATTACAGCAAGACATTGCACAAGCGTATGCGGAGCCATATCACGCAATTGAATGCGGAACCGACCGCCGATACCAGGGGTAAGGTTGCGCTGTTTGCTACTTGTTACGGCAACCGCAATGCACCGGAGATTGGTGAAGATCTGATAAAGGTGTTTGAGCACAATGGCATACCGATGGTGTTGGCGGAAAAAGAGCAGTGTTGCGGGATGCCCAAGCTGGAACTGGGTGATCTTGACGCTGTCGCAGCCGCCAAGGAGGCCAATATACCGGTGCTGGTTAAAATGGTGGATGAAGGTTACGACCTGGTGGCCCCGGTGCCCAGTTGTGTGCTGATGTTCAAACAGGAATTACCATTGATGTTCCCGGACGATACGGATGTGGCCCGGGTACGGGACGCCTTTTTCGATCCCTTTGAATACCTGATGTTGCGGCACAGGGAAGGCAAGCTGAGAACAGATTTCCAGCAACCGTTGGGTAAGGTCGCATGGCACGTAGCCTGTCACCAGCGGGTGCAGAAAATTGGTCCCAAGACGCGGGAAGTACTGGAATTGATCCCGAATACGGAAATCGAAACCATCGAACGCTGTTCGGGACACAATGGTACCTACGCGGTGAAAAAAGAGTTCCACGATATCTCTATGAGAATCTGTCGGCCGGTGGTGGGCCGTGTCGAGAAGGCCGATGCCGATCATTACACCAGTGACTGCCCGATGGCGGGTGAGCAGATTCAAAATGGATTGAAAAGCGGCAAGGAACCGGAGCACCCGTTGACCTTGTTACGCCAGGCCTATGGCCTCTGATGAAGGAGTATTTCAACGGTGCAAG
This sequence comes from Acidiferrobacterales bacterium, assembly GCA_048060695.1. Taxonomy (GTDB): domain Bacteria; phylum Pseudomonadota; class Gammaproteobacteria; order Acidiferrobacterales; family JAJDNE01; genus JAZFSZ01. The sequence continues at coordinate 33,907 of JBGMQT010000002.1, read as the reverse complement.
CAAACAGTGAGACGAGCATGAAAAAACTGACGCGTGATGATCTCTGGAGTCTGGAAGAATACGCTACCCGGCGAACAGAATTTCGCGCCCGGGTAATGGCGCACAAGAAAAACCGCCAGGTGCACGTAGGCTCGAACGCGACGCTGTATTTTGAAGACCGTATGGTGATGCAGTATCAGGTTCAGGAGATGTTGCGTGTCGAGCGTATTTTTGAGGCCGAAGGTATCCAGGAAGAACTTGACACCTATAACCCGTTGATTCCGGATGGGCGTAACTGGAAAGCCACATTGATGATCGAGTACGTCGATGTCGATGAACGTCAAGGCGCGCTGGCTACAATGGTAGGTATTGAAGATGTGACCTGGGTCCAAGTGGCCGATTTTGATCGCGTCTACGCTGTAGCCGATGAAGACCTGGAGCGCGACTCTGAAGAAAAGACCTCGTCAGTACACTTTTTGCGTTTTGAATTAATACCGGATATGGCGAAGTCGGTGAAGCAGGGCGCGTCGGTTAGTGTGGGAATCGATCATAAAAAATATCACCACGCAGTGGAACCGCTCCCTGCAAATATTCGTGATTCACTGGCGGCCGATCTCGACTGACCGGCGGTTTGCGCTATTGGAAATAAAAAGCCCCGACTTACCGAACGGGGCATTTTATTTGGTATACTTCCTTCCCGGACAAACCACAACAATTTGTAAATGACTCCGGATCCTGTTTAACCTGTATGTCCTCATACGATTCTTCCGCCATTGAAGTCCTGACCGGGCTGGAGCCAGTGCGCAAGCGCCCGGGTATGTATACCCAGACCGAGCGCCCCAATCATCTGGCGCAGGAGGTAATCGATAATAGTGTCGATGAGGCCATCGCCGGTCATGCCACCACACTGGAAGTCACGCTGCACAAAGATGGCTCGGTCAGTGTGGTCGATGACGGTCGTGGCATGCCGGTGGACAAACACAAGGAAGAAAAGGTATCGGGTGTGGAGGTAATACTGACGCGCCTGCACGCCGGGGGTAAATTCTCCAATAAAAATTACACATTTTCCGGTGGCCTGCATGGCGTCGGTGTCTCCGTGGTCAACGCGCTGTCGTCAAAACTTGAGGTGGAGATTTGGCGAACCGGCAAGCACTACAAAATGGCATTTGCCGATGGCCAGAAAACATCGGAACTAAAATCCATTGGCAAGGCCGCCAAAGGTGATACCGGCACGCTGGTGCACTTCTGGCCAAACCCGCAATTCTTTGATTCGATCAAAATCAGTGTCCCGCGTCTTAAGCATGTTCTGCGAGCCAAGGCGGTATTGTGCCCCGGTCTTTACGTGTCGTTCACCAACGAAGCCAGCAAAAAGGACGATGAGGAATGGCAGTTCGATCAAGGGCTGACCGACTATTTGCTGGAAGAGGTAGCCGGGTACGAACTGTTACCTGAAGAACCCTTTACCGGTTCCGTAACCACCGATACCGAGGCCGCTGACTGGGTAGTGGTGTGGGTGCCGGAAGGTGACGAGCTGTTGACCGAGAGTTACGTCAATCTGATACCGACCCCGCAGGATGGTACTCACATCAATGGATTTCGCAGCGGGTTGACCGATGCCTTGCGGGATTTTTGCGAATTGCGCTCGCTGTTACCGAAAGGTGTCAAGATTTCCGCGGAAGATGTGTGGGGTAAATGCAGTTACGTATTATCGATAAAAATGCAGGATCCGCAGTTCTCCGGTCAAACCAAAGACCGTCTGTCGTCACGCGAAGCCGCAGTCTTTGTTTCCAATGTGGCCAAGGATACATTCAGTTTGTGGCTAAACCAGCACGTCAAAATTGCCGAAGACATTGCGCAACTGGTAATCGAGAGTGCGCAAGCACGATTGCGTGCCGGCAAACGCGTGGAGCGCAAGAAGGTCAGCGCCGGCCCGGCCCTGCCGGGTAAACTTGCCGACTGCAGCAGTAGTGATCTCGATCTGGCCGAGTTGTTCCTGGTGGAGGGTGACTCCGCCGGTGGTTCCGCCAAACAGGCACGCAACCGTGTATTCCAGGCGGTGATGCCATTGCGTGGCAAGATACTCAATACCTGGGAGGTGGACCCGGCCGAAGTGCTGGGTTCGAAGGAGGTACACGATATCGCCGTGGCCCTCGGGGTGGATCCTGGTTCAAGCAATCTCGATGGCCTGCGTTACGGCAAGCTGTGTATCCTTGCCGATGCCGATTCCGACGGTCTGCATATTGCGACATTATTGTGTGCCCTGTTCGTGCGCCACTTTCCGGCGTTGGTAAAGTCAGGCCATATCTATGTCGCCATGCCGCCTCTGTATCGTATTGATGTTGGGAAACACGTGTTTTATGCGCTCGATGACAAAGAGAAGACACAGGTTTTAAAACGCATCAAGGAAGACAAGTTACGCGGTAAGGTTAACGTGCAACGCTTCAAGGGACTGGGTGAAATGAATCCCATACAGTTGCGTGAAACCACGATGGATCCGGCGACGCGGCGCCTGGTGCAACTGACGGTGAAGCCAGGTGATGCCACCAATCGTGTGATGGATATGTTGCTTGCCAAGAAACGCGCTGCTGATCGTAAAAAATGGCTGGAGAAGAAGGGTGGCGAGGCCGAGGTGATATAGAAATGGCAGTGTCCAAAAAGAAAACCGCGAAGAAAAAGACGAAAGCGAAAAAGCCGGTACGCAAGAAGTCAGCAGCAAAAAAATCTGCGAAGAAAGCCGGCACTAAAATCGCGCGCCCAAAACTGGCTTTAGTCGAAACCCAGCCGGTTTCAAAATTCACCGAGACCGCTTATCTCAATTACTCCATGTACGTCATCCTTGATCGCGCCTTGCCGCACATTGGTGACGGTCTCAAACCGGTGCAGCGACGTATTATTTATGCCATGTCGGAGCTCGGTCTTAATGCCGCTGCCAAGTTCAAGAAATCCGCCCGCACCATTGGTGATGTATTGGGCAAGTTTCATCCCCATGGGGACAGTGCCTGTTATGAGGCCATGGTACTGATGGCACAACCTTTCAGTTATCGTTACCCGCTGGTTGATGGGCAGGGAAACTGGGGCTCGCTGGATGATCCCAAGTCATTTGCGGCGATGCGATATACGGAGGCGCGACTGACGCGCTACTCGCAGGCACTGTTATCCGAGCTGGGGCAGGGTACGGTGGACTGGATCCCCAATTTTGATGGCACGCTGGAGGAACCCAAAACCCTTCCAGCGCGACTACCCAATGTATTACTTAATGGCACCACCGGTATTGCAGTGGGCATGGCAACGGATATCCCGCCGCATAATGCGCGCGAAATTGTAAATGCCTGTGTGCAATTGCTGGATAAACCCAGCTCAACAGTGAAAGATTTGTTGAAACATATTCAGGGACCGGATTATGCCACCGAGGCCGAGATAATCACTCCTCGTAATGAAATTCGCCAGATGTACGAGACCGGTAATGGCAGCATCAAGATGCGTGCGGTTTGGACCAAAGAAGAGGGTGAGATCGTCATCACCTCGTTGCCACATCAGTTGTCGACCAGCAAGATCCTGGAACAGATAGCGGCGCAGATGCAAGCCAGGAAATTACCGATGGTGGAAGACCTGCGAGACGAATCAGATCATGAAAATCCGGTGCGACTTGTCATCGTGCCGCGTTCAAACCGTATCGATGTGGATCAACTGATGTCGCACCTGTTTGCCACCACCGACCTTGAACGCAACTACCGCGTCAATATCAACATGATCGGCCTTAAAGGGCGTCCGCAAGTTTATAACTTGCGTGATCTGCTGCGCGAGTGGATCGAATACCGACTCGAAACCGTACGTCGTCGTTTGCAATATCGCTACGACCGCGTGGTGGCGCGGTTGCACATCCTTAAGGGCTTAATGGTCGCCTATCTCAATCTTGATGAAGTGATACGCATCATCCGCAAGCAAGACAAACCCAAACCAGCGCTGATGAAGCGCTTCAAATTATCAGATATTCAGGCAGAAGCCATTCTCGAAACCAGGTTGCGTCATTTGGCCAAGCTGGAAGAAATGAAAATCCATGGCGAACAGGAAGAGTTGACTATTGAGCGTGACAATCTGGCGAAAATACTGAAGTCCAAGGCACGGCTGAAGACACTGGTGAAAAATGAACTCAAGGAAGATGTGCACGAGTTTGGCGATGAACGTCGTTCGCCCATAGTCTCGCGCGAAGGTGCCCGCGCCATTGACCAGGCTTCACTGATCCCGACCGAGCCGATTACGGTGATCCTGTCGCAGAAAGGACTGGTCCGTGCCGCCAAGGGGCATGAGGTTGACCCGCGCACATTGGTTTACAAGGCTGGCGACGCCTGGTTGCATCAAGCCCGCGGCAAGAGTAATCAGCTGGCGATCTTTTTCGATTCTACGGGTCGTGCCTATTCCATGCCGGCACATAAACTGCCATCAGCGCGCGGCCAGGGTGACCCGGTTGCCAGTTATTTTAATCCACCGCACGGGGCGACCTTTGCCGGCGTTGTTATGGGTCAGCCGGAAGATCTTTACTTGATGACCAGTGACGCCGGTTACGGATTTATTGCCAAACTTGAAGACATGGTCACCAAAAACAGGAACGGCAAGGCGGTCCTCAAGGTACCCGCCGGCGCCCGGGTATTGCCGCCACAACGGGTGATGGAATATGAGCAAGACTGGATCGCAGCTGTGACTAACATCGGGCGACTGTTGACGTTTATGGTGGGGGAACTTCCACAGATGGCGCGTGGCAAGGGTATCAGGATAATCAATATACCCACCAGGAAAGCGGTTGTCCGTGACGAGTATGTCGTCTCGATGTGTGTGTTCCCGGAGAACAAAGGATTAACGGTCTATGCCGGCCAGAAGAAACGCAGGCTCACGGTAGGTGATCTAGATTACTACATCGGCGAACGCGCACTTCGCGGTATGAAGTTACCCAAGGGATATCAAAAGGTGGATTCCATGGAAGTCAACGAGTAGGCTTTTTGGGTCTGGTAGAGGAGATGATTAAATGGAAGCAAAAATTGTACGTACCGTCTGGAGCCCCGCAGTTCGAACCGGCATTGGTTTTGGTACGGCGCTCGCCATTGCCATATCCTGGAGCGCCAACAAGTCTATTCTGTGGGCCATCATTCATGGCATTCTTTCCTGGGTCTACGTTATTTATTACGCCATCGTTCGTTAGGCGCCTTGACCGGGTTGTCGCTGTAACGTGAGGCAATTGCCACTGTCACGACAGCTTTGATCGTTGAAAACATGCCAGAAGTCATGATTTTGGCGTCCGGGTACGGTCAGTGTTAGTTCGGCTATCATGTAAGAGAAAGCTACTCGCGCAAGAAACGGGGAATTTCAGTGAAACTAGGGGTAGTTATATATTCAAATGATCCGGAAACGGTATGGAATGCCTTTCGTTTGGGCATTCTGGCCTTGAGTTGTGGTGATGACGTAACGGTATTTCTGCTCGCCGAGGGCGTTGAGGTGGAATCACTTGATACCACCGAATTTGGAACCACCGACAAAATGGGCGAATTCGCCCAAAAAGGCGGCAGAATGTTTAGCTGCGGTACGTGTATGAGCTTGCGCAACCAACCCACTCCCAAAAATTGCCAATCGGCCTCCATGGGCGCACTGTACGAAATGATCAAGAATTCAGATAAAGTCATCACCCTGTAAAAAGGGCGACGGTATTCTCCACGGCATTGTCACATCCCTTCCCGTAACCCCGGTTGTAACCATCATTCTTACCAGTGAGAGATTTTACTGAGGACCATTTTGAGAGCTTTCCTGAAATCTGACCGTGCCCGACGTGTCCTGGTGCTGGCTTTACCCGTTATCGGGGGCATGGTGTCGCAAAACATTCTTAATCTGGTGGATACGGCCATGGTGGGTACGCTTGGAAACGCCGCACTGGCCGCCGTTGGCATCGGCGGTTTTGCTGCCTTCATGGCCCAGTCATTGATCCTGGGAGTTGCGACCGGCGTGCAGGCGATGGCCGCTCGTCGCAAAGGGGAGCTGCGTCTGGGTGAAACCGCTTATTCGCTGAATGGTGGCTTGTTACTGGTGTGGTTGGCGGCGCCGGTTTTGTCGGTCCTGTTGTATTTCCTGGTACCTTATCTCTACCCCTACATTAATAGCGATCCCGATGTGATCGCGGCGGGCACGCCCTACCTGGAAGCGCGCGTACTGGCGATTGTGTTTGTCGGCAGTAATTTTGCGTTTCGCGGGTACTGGAATGCGGTGGATCTGTCGCGTCTCTATATGTGGACGCTGGTGGTGATGCACAGTTCCAATATATTTCTGAACTACGTGCTCATCTTCGGCAATTTCGGTGCACCGGTACTGGGAGTCGAAGGTGCCGGTATCGCCACGGCGCTGTCGACTGTTATCGGCACAATCGTCTACCTCGGTCTCGGATTGCGCTACGCGAGAGAGAACGGCTTCCTGAGGGGATTACCAACACCCAGGGAAATGCGGACCTTGATCAGGCTGTCGGTACCGAACGGTATTCAGCAGCTGTTTTTTTCCGCCGGCTTTATGGCGTTGTACTGGATTATTGGACAAGTGGGAACACCCGAGCTGGCCGCTGCCAATGTGCTGATCAATGTCATGCTGGTGGCGTTTCTGCCGGGTATTGCCATGGGTCTGGTGGCAGCGACACTGGTCGGGCAAGCACTGGGCCGAAAAGACGCCGATGACGCCGCACAATGGGGTTGGGATGTGGTTAAAGTGGCGTTGCTTATTATGGGCCTGTTGGGCATTCCCATGTGGGTAACACCCGGCCTGGTTTTGCATATATTTATCCATGATCCGCCGACGCTTGAACTGGCCCTGTTGCCCATGCAGCTGACGGGATTTCTTGTGGTGATGGAGGCGGTGGGAATGGTGTTGATGAATGCATTGTTAGGGGCAGGGGACAACAAACGCGTAATGAAAGTGGCGATTGGTATGCAATGGTTGGTGTTTTTGCCACTGGCCTGGCTAGTCGGACCGGGAATGGGTTACGGATTAATTGGCATCTGGTTACTGCAGGGCGTGTATCGTGCAGTTCAGGCAACGGTGTTTGCGTCAATGTGGAAGAGACACCAATGGTCAAAAATTAAAGTGTGAGCCGACGCTATTGTTTTACATAAAGATATTCTGTTGCGGAAAATAGTAGACCCATGCGAGTTGCGGCGATAGTTGAATATGACGGTTCCGGTTTTTGTGGCTGGCAATTGCAAGATAGTGTGCGCACCATTCAGGGCGTGGTCGAGAAAGCGGTAAGTGCCGTTGCCAATGAAACCGTCCGTGTGATCACCGCCGGGCGAACGGATACCGGTGTTCATGCGACCGGCCAGGTGATTCACTTCGATACGTTGGCAGTTCGCAATCCGCTATCCTGGGTGCGTGGCATTAACAGTAATTTACCGCCAGACGTTGCGGTCCTGTGGGCAAAGGAAGTCGACGATGATTTTCATGCCCGTTTCCGAGCCAGCGGGCGCCACTATCAGTATGTAATTCTCAATCGACCGGTACACCCGACCTGGCTCAGCGGCAAGGTGACCTGGGACTACCGACCGCTGGACGTGCGGCGCATGCAGGACGCGGCGACGCTGCTTACCGGTACCCACGATTTTTCGTCATTTCGCACGGTGCATTGCCAGGCCAAAGAGCCCGTGCGTAATTTGCGCACATTGCAGGTTCAGCGGCGGAGCGAAATGGTTTTTATCCATGCCTATGCCGATGCTTTTTTGCATCACATGGTGCGCAACCTGGCCGGTGTATTGATGACTATCGGTGCCGGAGAGCAGGAGCCGGATTGGGCACAGAGAGTATTGGCGGCGCGGGACCGCACCCTGGGTGGCATCACCGCACGTGCGGATGGACTCTATCTAACCTCGGTCGAGTACCCGGAACACTATAATATTAAACAACTTTCCCCGGACTCGCCGCTTTGGTAAGCTGCGCCGATTCTGAAAGGGCCTGTGGATGCGTATTCGGGCAAAGATTTGCGGTATAACTCGGACCAAGGACGCCATGGCGGCGGTGCTTAATGGTGCCGACGCAGTTGGATTTGTTTTCCATGAATCAAGCCCACGCAATATCACCGTTGAGTCAGCGCGGGCGATTTCCCGGTCTCTCCCTCCATTTGTGGCCCGAGTAGGCCTGTTTGTGGATGCCGAGGCAGGTTTTGTGGAGCAAACTCTGGCGGTATTGTCGCTGGATTTGCTGCAATTCCACGGTGATGAGACGCCTGAGTTCTGTACCGGTTTTGGTCGACCGTATATCAAGTCCATCGCCATGCGTGACAGAGTGGATCTGCGCCAACAGGCCAGGCGATATTCGACTGCGACGGGTTTACTGGTCGATACCTGGTCCACCGACGTCAAAGGTGGCAGCGGTAATATTTTTGATTGGTCTTTATTGCCCCGGGATACGGGCAAGCCATTGGTTCTGGCGGGTGGTCTAACCGTAGAAAATGTTGCCAACGCCATACGGCAAGTGCGCCCGTATGCAGTCGATGTCAGCAGTGGCGTGGAGAGCAGTAAAGGAATCAAGGACGCTGACAAAATCGCGGCGTTTATGAAAGAGGTGAATCAGTTTTCATGAGTTACGCACTACCCGACGAGCGCGGACATTTTGGTATCTATGGTGGCATATTCGTTGCCGAAACCTTGATGGAGCCCCTGGCCGAATTGCGTCAGGCCTACGAGCGGTATCGAACCGATCCGGATTTTCTGCGCGAGTTTAAACATGATCTCAAACATTTTGTCGGTCGACCGTCGCCGCTATATTTTGCCGAGCGTTGGAGCGAGAAAATTGGCGGTGCTCGTATCTATCTCAAGCGTGAAGACCTGAACCACACCGGCGCTCACAAGATTAACAATACAGTGGGCCAGGCATTGCTGGCAAAACGCATGGGCAAGACACGCATCATTGCCGAGACCGGTGCCGGCCAGCATGGTGTGGCATCCGCCACGGTGGCGGCGCGTTTCGGTTTCGAGTGCGTTGTCTACATGGGTGCAGAAGACATTGAACGTCAGGCGATTAATGTTTATCGCATGAAATTGCTGGGCGCAGAGGTTGTGCCAGTCAACTCAGGATCAAAAACACTCAAGGACGCTTTAAATGAAGCCATGCGCGATTGGGTCACCAATGTTGACAGCACCTTTTATATTATAGGAACAGTTGCCGGTCCTCATCCTTACCCTGCCATGGTGCGCGATTTTCAGACCGTGATCGGTATCGAGACGCGCGAACAGATGATGGAAGTCGAGAGCAAATTGCCCGATGCACTGGTGGCTTGTGTCGGTGGCGGCTCCAATGCTATGGGACTGTTTTATCCCTTCATCGAAGACAAGTCAGTTCAGCTCATCGGAGTCGAGGCGGCTGGTGACGGCATCGAAACCGGAAGACATGCTGCGCCCCTGTGTGCGGGCCAACCGGGAGTATTACATGGCAATCGAACGTATTTGATGGAGACACCAGAGGGGCAAATCATTGAGACCCATTCCATATCCGCCGGTCTCGATTATCCCGGGGTGGGACCCGAACATGCATGGCTTAAAGACGAAGGCCGTGCACAATACGTTTCCGTCACCGATGAAGAAGCGCTTGACGCGTTTCATGATCTGACTCGCACCGAAGGCATCATGCCGGCATTGGAGTCGAGCCACGCCCTGGCCCAGGTAAAAAAACTGGCGCCGGAGATGGGAAAGGACAAGGTTATTGTCGTTAACCTCTCTGGTCGTGGCGACAAGGATGTACATACCGTTGCCGCGAGGGAAGGAATATTATTCTGATGCCACGTCTTGCCACACGGTTTGGGTTCTTGCAGAAAAGTGGACGTAAGGCACTGATACCGTTTATTACCGCGGGCGACCCGCAACCGGACGTAACCGTCAAGCTTATGCACGCCCTGGTCGCGGCCGGTGCCGATGTGCTCGAGCTCGGGATTCCGTTTTCGGATCCTATGGCAGAGGGCCCGGCGATTCAACGGGCCTGTGAAAGGGCGTTGGCGAATAATATCAGCCTGCGCGACGTCCTTGCTATGGTGAAAAGCTTTCGACAGAAAGATGCGGAAACACCAGTAGTGTTGATGGGCTATCTCAATCCCATTGAAGTCATGGGGTACGACGTATTTGCCCGTGACGCAGCAGCAGCTGGCGTGGATGGTGTCATCACCGTGGACCTGCCTCCGGAGGAAGCGGAAGACTACCTCGCTGCGTTCAAAGCGCATGCCCTGGATCCGGTGTTTTTGTTAGCGCCAACCAGCACGACAAAGCGTATTTCCCGTGTTGCAGCAGTCGCTGGCGGATTCGTTTATTATGTATCGCTGAAAGGCGTCACGGGTGCGGGTCATCTGGATATAAACGAGGTTAGAAGTAAACTGGACGAGATACGCAAGCAAGTTGAACTGCCGCTGGGTGTGGGTTTTGGCATCAAGGATGCTGAAACCGCTGCCGCAGTGGCGGAGGTAGCCGACGCTGTGATTGTTGGCAGTGCGCTGGTAAATCGCATAGCCAGTCTCGCCGACCAGCCGGATAAAATCCTCGAAACGGTACCGGCATTCCTTGCTACGTTGCGAGCTGCAATGGACAAAGAGGTGGTGACGGCATGAGTTGGTTCGACAAACTGTTGCCGCCCAAGATCAAGAGTCAGGGTACCAAGAAATCCATCCCGGAAGGCCTGTGGAAGAAGTGCCCGTCGTGTTCGGCCGTGCTCTATTGCGTCGAAATTGAGAACAATATGAATGTCTGCCCCAAGTGCAGCCACCACATGCGTATCGGCGCGCGTCGGCGTCTGGATCTGTTTCTGGATCCAGAGCTACGGCAAGAAATCGGTGAATCGTTATACCCCGTCGATCTGCTGAAATTCAAGGACAGCAAAAAGTACAAAGACCGTATCTCCGATGCGCAGAAAAAAACTGGCGAACATGATGCGTTGGTCATTCTCAAGGGAAAGGTAAAAAATCAGCCATTAGTGGCAGGCGCGTTTGAATTTTCTTTTATGGGGGGTTCCATGGGTTCGGTGGTCGGTGAGCGCTTCGTACGAGCGGTCAACGTCTGTCTCGAAGAGGATATTCCCTTCGTATGTTTTTCCGCCAGTGGTGGAGCGCGAATGCAGGAAGCGTTGTTATCATTAATGCAAATGTCAAAGACCAGCGCGGCGCTGGCACGCATGGGAGAACAAGGCATTCCCTTTATCTCGGTGCTAACTGACCCCACCATGGGCGGTGTGTCAGCCAGCTTCGCCATGCTCGGCGATATTATTATTGCGGAACCCAAAGCACTAATCGGGTTCGCCGGACCCCGGGTGATTGAGCAGACTGTCCGTGAAACCTTGCCAGAGGGATTCCAGCGTTCCGAATTTCTGCTGGAGCACGGCGCCATCGATATGATTGTCGACCGACGCGAAATTCGCGACAGAATCGGCAATCTGTTGTCCATGCTCATGGACAGTTGTGGCAAATCAAAGACAATTTCTCAGGCGCCAGAAACCCCTACGCCCGCCCCCGCCCCCCATGGGGCGGCGCCGGAAGAAAGCTGAAACAGAAATCCCTTTCCGATTGGCTCGACCACATCGAGAGCCGACACCCTGCCACTATCAAACTGGGCCTGAATCGTCTGCGCCAGGTTCAGAAGCGCATGGGCTTGATATCGCTTTCAATTCCGGTGATAGCTGTCGGCGGGACTAACGGAAAAGGATCTGTTGTCGCCATGCTGGAATCCGTTTATCTCGCCGCTGGTTATTCTGTCGCCGCATATACCTCACCCCACTTAATGCACTACCGAGAGCGTGTCCGGCTCAACGGTAGTGGCGTGACGGACGAAACGCTGGTTGCGGGTTTCGAGCATGTTGATGCGGCCTGTGAAGGAGTCAAGCTCACTTATTTCGAATATGGCACGCTGGCAGCCATGGATATTTTTCAGCGAAACGATGTCGATGTAGCGATTCTTGAAGTGGGCCTGGGGGGCCGGCTGGATGCGGTCAATGCGTTTGATAGTGATGTCGCTGTGGTAACCAGCGTAGGTATAGATCATAGCGAGTGGTTGGGCGAGACCCGGGAACTGATCGGTCGGGAAAAGGCCGGAATTTTCCGTGCCGGCAAGCCAGCGGTGTGTGGTGATGCCAAGCCACCCCGTAGTTTACGTAACACCGCGAGTGATCTCGATACCCGCTTCTATCTACGCGGTCGAGATTTTGCGTTTAGTTGTGAAGACGACCGATGCTGTTTTACCAGCCCAACCGGAAATATTGAGAAGTTACCGCCGCCCCGGTTGCGAGGCAGGGTTCAGCTGAACAATGCGGCTACGGCATTAATGACAGTGTCTTGTCTTGATGACCGACTGCCGGTAACAGCAAAGGCAATGGCACAGGGTCTGGAGCGGGTTTCGCTGCCGGGTCGCTACCAACAGGTCGCAACATCACCGCAGATTCTACTGGATGTTGCCCACAATCCCGATGCCACGCGCGAGTTGGCTATATTTCTCGAGGACGATGCCAATGACGGCAGAACCATTGCCGTTGTGGGTATGTTGGCGGATAAGGCACTGACAGACAGCCTGCGTCCGTTGATGAGCATGGTGAACATCTGGCACCTTGCCGATTTGCCGCCACCCCGGGGCGCCAGGGCAAATGAGCTGGAGAACATACTGGTACAACTAGAGCCGCAATCCGTGGTAAGAAAGTTCAACGATATCAAGTCGGCGCTGTCAGCGGCACAACATACCGCCAGGCCAGTTGATCGCATTCTCGTCTTTGGTTCTTTTATCGGTGTCGGTGTTATAATGCGGGAACTTATCTGAAGACGCATTCATGGCCAGTCGACAAGAAGCTGAAACCGATTTTGAGCCCCGGCACCGTATCCTCGGTGCCATTGTCCTTGTGGCGCTTGGGTTTATTTTATTCTCCGTGGTGCTAAATGATAAACCTCAGCGTTTTGATCCTGGAGAAATGACTGCGACGGCTGAACCCAATACACGCGTGGTGGTGACAACAGTGCCACCTCAGAAAGTGATCGCGCCACTACCGGTGAAGAAACCGGTAAAAACAAAAGCCGTGACCAATCCACTGGCGCCCAAACCCCGGGTAAAGAAAACTGCAAAGACAAAAGATTCGGGTCGGCCAACAGCTGTTAAACCCTTCGCTGCAAAGCCAACAACGTCCGCAAAGACCGCACCCGTAAAAAAAGCTGTCCCTGTCACAAAAAAAGTAACCACCGTCGGCGGCAAGCTCTGGATGGTACAGGTAGGCACGTTCTCCGACCCTGCTAATGCCCGACGCCTTGACAAGAAGTTAACCTCTCAGCAATACCGGGTGGTGACGAAGACGGTAACCCTGAAAGGTGGCCGTGCTGTACGGGTCCGCGTCGGTCCGTATACCAGCCGCAAAAGTGCCACAACTGCCCGTGATCAAATAGAAACAAAAAACGGTATCAAGGGGGTTGTACTGGCGCAGAATTAGCTGTCCGGCAACCTGGTTTTCGCAGTAATAGCTGCCACGCATGATCCAAACCCATGAATATTCTTGATTTTACTATTGCTGTTATTTTCTTTTTCTACACTTCCATGGGTGTTCGGGCGGGTCTGGTGCGCGAAGTGTTGTCATTAGGAAAGTGGGTACTGGCAGGTGGATTGTCCTGGTTGTTTGCTGACAATGTTGCCAACCTGTTTCGTTCCAGCATTGGTGATGCCACGGTTCGACTGGTGGTGGGATTTGTTACCCTGTTCCTGGCCTTGTTTATTGGCAGCACCGTCGCCATCCATATGCTTCACAACATGCTGGTTTCACGACCCTGGCTGAAGATACCCAACTATATTTTTGGCGGTGTGGTCGGGGCCACCAAGGGCATATTTATCATTATGATTGTGGTGCTGTTGCTTGGTCTGACAGCAGCACCGGCCAAAAAATGGTGGAAGGAATCCTTGTTTGTCCCGTATCTGGTCAATTTGGCAACCAGGGTGAGTAAATTTTTGCCCAAAGATGTAGCGAGCCACATCCGCTATAATTAACTACTCCCCGGGGTGGGCACCCCCTGTCTGAGAGTTTGAGGATTAAACGTCATGTGCGGCATTATCGGTATCCTTGCAAAAGGTCCGGTCAACCAGTCTATTTATGAGGGTTTGACCGTCTTGCAACACCGCGGGCAGGACTCCGCCGGTATTATTACCAGTGACGGTGAAAGGGTTTACCTGCGCAAGGAAAATGGTCTGGTGCGCGATGTGTTCAATGTCGAGCACATGTTGAATCTGAAAGGTAATATGGGTATCGGTCACGTGCGCTATCCCACCGCTGGCTGTGATTCGGCTGCCGAAGCGCAACCGTTTTATGTCAATTCCCCTTTTGGCCTGGCGTTGGGGCACAATGGTAACCTCACCAATGTCGATGAGCTGAAAGAAGAAATTTTTCGCGAAGACCTGCGCCATATCAATACCGATTCTGACTCCGAAGTTTTGCTCAATGTGTTGGCCCACGAGCTGGCCGCGCAGGATAAATTGCGCCCGACCGCAGACGATATTTTTCGTGCCGTTGAAGGCGTGCATCGCCGTTGTCGCGGGGCTTATGCCGTTACGGCCATGATTATGGGTACTGGTATCCTGGCATTCCGTGACCCCCTTGGTATTCGTCCGCTGGTTTATGGTCGCCGTGAAACCGACCAGGGCACCGAACACATGATCGCATCCGAAAGTGTGGCGCTGGATGTGCTGGGCTTCAAGCTGATAAATGACATTGCGCCCGGTGAGGCCATGTTTGTCGATGTCGATGGCCATGTCAGCACCCGAAGCTGTGCACCCAACGCCAGACATGTCCCCTGCATTTTCGAGTATGTCTATATGGCCCGACCCGACTCCATAATCGACGGTATCGCAGTGCACAAGACTCGTTTACGCATGGGTGAAAAGCTGGCTGCGAAAATCAAACGCGAGTGGGCCGACAAGGAAATTGATGTGGTTATCCCGATTCCCGATACCAGCCGTACGGCTGCATTGCAAATGGCGTATGAACTCGACCTGAAATATCGCGAGGGATTCATCAAGAATCGTTACATTGGTCGTACCTTTATCATGCCCGGTCAGGCGGAGCGTAAGAAGTCGGTACGGCAGAAGCTGAATGCCATTGATCTGGAGTTCAAAGACAAAAATGTATTGCTGGTGGATGACTCTATCGTGCGGGGCACCACCTCGAAACAGATCATCCAGATGGCGCGTGAGGCGGGGGCCAGGAAAGTTTATTTTGCCTCGGCGGCACCACCGGTGCGTTACCCCAACGTTTACGGGATCGACATGCCCTCGGTGCATGAACTGATAGCCAGCGGTCGCAAGGACCAGGAAATTGCGGCCGAGATCGGCGCCGACGCCCTGATCTACCAGGATCTGGAAGACCTGATAGAAGCCGCCCGTGAAGGCAATCCCAATATTACCGAATTTGATGCATCCTGTTTTAACGGTGTTTACCCGACGGGTGACGTGCATCGCGACTACCTCGATCGTGTTGAGGCACGCCGTGCCGACGGCGCCAAGGGCAAGAATACGAAAAATGATCTGGCATTCACCGAACCCCATACCTATCCGCAATAAACCCTGTGGCCGCATTTTCCGCCGCGTTGTTGACAGCCAGCGATGTGTCTATTAGGGTTGAATTAATGGCGCCGATTTGAGAAATCAGCTTGCGGGCGCCACAAATAAATACTGCTAAAGCGAGCGTTAACCCGCTTTGGTCGTATCTTTATAGATTCTGAACAGCGGGTTTTTTCGTGCCTGTTGTTTATGCATCGATGAACAGACAGGAGACGCCAAAAATGTCCCGCGATGACTTTTCCCAATGGCAACTTGCCACCCAGGCCGTACGCGCCGGACACACGAGAACGGCGGAAGGTGAACAGAGCGAAGCCATCTTCCCGACTTCGAGTTATGTGTTTGAATCGGCGGCCCAGGCTGCGGCACGATTCAAGGGTGACGAGCCCGGTAATATCTATTCCCGCTTCACCAACCCTACCGTGCGTATCTTTGAGCAACGACTGGCGGTGATGGAGGGGGGTGAGTCTTGCGTTGCCACCTCATCGGGAATGGTTGCCATTCTTGCGACCTGCATGGCATTACTGAAGATGGGAGACCACATTGTCGCGTCCCGGGGCATCTTTGGTACCACCACGCTGCTATTCAGTAACTTTTTTGGCAAATTTGGTGTTGATACCACCTCAGTGCCGTTGACGGACCTGGCGGCGTGGGAAAATGCAATCAGATCCGAGACAGGTTTGCTTTTTCTGGAAACACCGTCGAATCCACTGTCAGAGATTGCCGATATCCGTGCGCTCGCCGATCTCGCACACAAGCACGATTGCCTGCTGGTGGTGGATAATACTTTGTGCACACCCGCCTTGCAGAAACCACTGGCGTTAGGCGCCGATATTTCTATTCTGTCGGCAACAAAATACATCGACGGTCAGGGCCGTTGTCTTGGCGGCGCCGTGGTTGGCGATAATGAACTGGTCGGCAAGGAGGTCTACGGTTTTTTGCGTACCGCCGGTCCCAGCCTCAGTCCATTTAATGCCTGGGTGTTTCTCAAGGGGCTGGAAACCCTGTCACTGCGCATGACAGGCCACAGTAAAAGCGCGCTGGTACTGGCCCACTGGCTGGAACATCAGTCCCTGGTGACAAAGGTATATTACCCGGGTCTGGCCTCTCATCCACAACATAGACTCGCGTCACAACAGCAATCTGATTTTGGTGGATTGCTGGCGTTTGAGATCGAGGGGCAGCGGGAAAACGCATGGGCCTTCATTGATGCGACTCGCCTGATTTCCATTACCGCCAATCTGGGCGATGCTAAATCCACTATTACGCATCCGGCGACCACGACCCATGGAAGACTGACACCCGAACAACGGACGGAAGCGGGAATTGGTGAAAACCTGATTCGTGTTGCTGTTGGTCTGGAAGACGTGGAGGATTTGAAGAAAGATCTGCAAAACGGTTTTGATGCGATCTGTTGATCCGCGCGATCTGCTACTGGGTTGGTTCACCGCCGCGCTCGATGCAGTGGATGGGCGCCAGTGTGTCAGATCTGCCGTTGCCAGACGAACCTTTCAAGCACCCATATCGCTCATCGCTATTGGCAAGGCGGCGGTGGCAATGGCGCAGGGTGCGCATGATGTGTTGGGTGACCGGATCGAAGCAGGTTTCGTTGTAACCAAGCACGGGCACGAAGGGCCACTGCCCTGGCCGGTGTTGACAGCCGGTCATCCCATGCCTGATCAGGCCAGCCTCGATGCCGGTAACGCCATGCTGGTTTTCATCGACAGATTACCAAAAGAAAACGAGGTGTTGTTCCTGCTATCCGGAGGCGCATCCAGTCTGGTCGAGGTATTGGCCCCCGGTATTGGATTGGCCCACTTGCGACAGCTAAATAAATGGTTACTGGCTAGCGGTACAAATATCGTCATCGCGAACGAATTACGCAAGCGTGTATCAATGATAAAGGCAGGCCGGCTTGCACAAAAACTGGCGCCACATTCGGTAATTTGTCTGACAATATCGGATGTACCGGGTAATAACCCGCACAGTATCGGTTCAGGGCCACTGGCAGCACCCGGTGATTTTGTTCCCCCTGAAACCTTGCCCACATGGGTTCTTGAATTAATCAATCGGACACCGGATGCGGTGTCACCCGCCGGCTTTGACCATGTGCAGACCGACATCATCGCAACCGTAGAAGACGCGCGTTTGGCAGCGGCGAAAGCCGCGCGATCGGATGGCTACGAAGTAACATTGCATGAGGCACTCCTGGCGGGCGATGCGCTGCTCGCCGGATCGCAACTTGCCGCGGTGATGAAGACATCCCGGCCCGGTCAGGTGAGCCTATGGGGTGGTGAGACTACCGTGCAATTGCCGCCTGAAACGGGGCGTGGCGGGCGCTGCCAGAGCCTCGCACTGGCAGCGGCAATTGCATTGGAGGGCACATCTGGTCAATACTTGCTCGCTGTCGGCACCGACGGAAGTGACGGTCCGGGTGATGATGCCGGGGCTCTGGTCGATGACCATACCGTGCAACGAGGCAGGGCAGCAGGATTTGATGCAGCGCAGATGCTTGAATCGGCCGATGCCGGGTCGTTTCTGGAAGCGAGCGGTGATCTCATTACGACGGGACCGACCGGGACCAATGTGATGGATCTTGTAATAGGATTAACTATTTAGATAAGAGGTTGAGTGGTTCAGATGGTAAACAAAATAATATTCGGGTTGATACTAATATTTTCGGCAATCGCGTCAGCCGCAGGTTCTGTGGGCGATAATGCAACCGTGGTCCATTACCAGGATAAGGAGGCGGGTACCGATGAATATCATACTCGCATGATTATCACATCAGAATACATACGATTTGATGATGGGGAGGGTAGCACTGACTTTATTCTTTTCGATCGAAAAAAGCGCATCATCTACAGCACCAGCTCAATGGACAAACATACTCTGGTGATTAAGTGGCGCAAAACTTCCCTGAAAATGCCGGACTCTCTCAAGAACAGGGTTGAGAAATTGAAAGATTCAGTGCCGCCTATCGGTAACAAGCCTGTTACCCACTATCGTCTATATACCAACGAGAAGCAGTGCTACGACCTGTTCGCCGCCAAGGGTCTTCTACCCGGAGCAGTCAAAGCCATGGTCGAGTTTCAGGAAACACTTGCTGTAGAGCAAGCTGACTTTAATGATTACGTGCCTCTTCAAACCGCTTCGGATTGTGACCGGGTAAACAACATTTTTGATCCTGCACGTTATCTGAAGTTCGGGTTTCCGGTGCGGGCTAATGATTACCTGGGGCGATCAAGACAATTGGTGAATTATAAGTCCGGTGAGAAGGTCGACAAGAAATTATTTGTCCTGCCGAAAGGCTATAAGCAGTACAGCACTAAAGACATGCGCAGCAGATAGATTGTAGCGGGTCTAGTGCCTGGAATTCGGTTGCGCTAATGGTAGCCCCTGCAATTCGCATCCTTTTTGATCGCATCGCAGTACGCTTCCCTGCTCATACCAGGCACCCAGCACGATACGTCTGTAATTATTATTTGTCAGAGTAAATTCATGAATTGCCGGTCGGTGGGTATGGCCATGAATCATTTGGGTGACATTGTGGTCCAGCAGGGCCTGCTCCACCGCCTGTTGGTTGACATCCATAATCTCCGGACTCTTTTCGGTCATATTGGCCATGCTGATCTCGCGGTAAGTGCGAATGATAGCCTCACGTTCCTCGATGTCCTTGGCCAGGAACCGCTGTTGCCATTCCGGTTCGCGTACCATAGAACGGAACTGCTGGTACTCGGTGTCATCAGTACACAGGTAATCGCCATGACTTATCAGCATGGGCTCGCCATAGAGATCAATGACAACAGGATCTTCAAGCAAGTGACAGCCGCAGGCCTTTTCAAATTCGTTCCCCAGCAGTACGTCGCGATTACCGCGCATGATGTAGACAGGTGTACCACCAGTTGCCAGCTTGTTCAGGCCGTCAATAATGGGACGAACCGTTTCCAGTGTGATGGCCTCATCGCCGATCCAGTACTCGAAAAGGTCACCGAGGATATACAGTGCATCAGCCGACACCGCCTGTTCTTCAAGAAACGCCAGAAACAGGTCGGTGATGGCGGGCCGCTGATGGGTCAGGTGAAGATCAGATATGAACAGTGTTGCCATGGACTCACTATTCGGCACCGACAATCTGGATATTTTCAATAATGACCTCAGTCATGGGCACGTCCTTGAACCCCAGTTTGGCGCCGGTGGGTACGCCCTTGATACGATCGACTACATGCATGCCTTCGATAACATTGCCAAAGACGCAATACCCCCAACCTTCCGGTGTAGAGGCTGTGTAATTCAGAAAATCATTGTCGGCAATATTAATAAAGAATTGACTGGTCGCAGAGTTGGGATCACTGGTGCGGGCCATTGCCAGGGTGCCACGTACGTTTCGCAGTTTGTTGTCGGCCTCATTCTGAATCGGCGGATGGGTCGGCTTCTGGCGCATGCCTGGTTCGAATCCACCACCCTGAATGACGAAATTATCTATGACGCGGTGGAACAGCGTACCGTCATAAAAACTCTCACGCACGTAGTCGAGGAAGCTCTCCACGCTTTTCGGCGCCTTGTCCCGGTACAGTTCCACGATTATGGTTCCGTGAGACGTTGCCATATGTATCATTACGTTGTCGGCCATAGTTCTTTATTAGTAGCTTATTTAAAGTGTCATGAGCTGGCTTGGAATCCTGAATACCATATTAAATAAGACCTTAGCCATCCTTCGCGTGATTCTGCGTTAGAAGTCGCGCTGGTGCAATAGGGCTATTTGTAAAAGTCCGGTGGCGCCGACTATTGGGTCGACTCCCTGCTTCCGTTACCATTCGCCGCCATGAGTAAACCAGCACTGAAAACCCGGTTTGCACCCAGCCCCACGGGACTGCTACACCTGGGCAATGTGCGCACGGCGTTGTTTAACCACTTGGTGGCACAGTCCGGTGGCGGAACGTTTTTGCTGCGCATGGAAGACACCGACGCTGTTCGTGGCGAAGAAAAGTATGAAATTGCACTTCAGGAAGATTTGCACTGGCTGGGTCTGACCTGGCAAGAGGGCCCCGGGGTGGGTGGTGATAACGGTCCCTATATGCAGTCGGAAAGGGGAAAAATATACGATCAGCACTTTGAAACACTGCGAAGTGCAGGGAATATTTATCCCTGCTTTTGCACCGAACATGAACTCAAGCTTTCGCGCAAGGCGCAGGCGGCCGCAGACAAAGCGCCCCGGTACAACGGCAAGTGCCGCAATCTGACCGAGGACGAGGTTCAGGCCAACTTTAGCGCCGGTAAAGCAGCCACCTTGCGGTTTCGGGTGCCGCGGAATCAGGTGATTGAATTTGAAGACGGGGTCCGCGGCCCCCAGCGATTTGTCAGCGACGACATTGGTGATTTTATTATTCGTCGTTCAAACGGTGCACCGGCATTCTTTTTCAGCAATGCTGTTGATGATGCATTAATGAAAGTTTCTTTGGTGGTGCGTGGCGAAGATCACCTTACCAATACACCGCGGCAATTGATGTTGCTTGAGGCGCTGGGGCTGCCGGCACCGGACTATGCACACATCGCACTGGTGGTCGGTGAAGATGGCGCTCCGTTGTCCAAGCGTAACGGCAGCCAGTCGGTGATGGAGCTACGGGACCAGGGATACCTGCCTCAAGCTATCGTCAACTACCTGGCAAGATTGGGGCACAGTTATGAGTCAAATGACTTTATGTCGTACGACGAACTTGCCAAAGCGTTTCGGACTGAAAAACTTCATCGAGCACCGGCCCGGTTCGATGCTGTGCAACTCATGCACTGGCAACGCGAGGCCATTGCCAGTGCGAGTGATGAAGCATTGTGGCAGTGGGTGAACGAGTTTGAGATCGCGGGGGACAGGGTAGAAATTTTTGTGCCGGAAAAACAGCATGAAATGTTTATTCGCACCGTGCGCGAAAATATCGAAATGCCACAGGATGCATTCTTCTGGGCAGCTAATCTATTTACTGATAGTGGCGTGTATGATCATAAGGCCAGAACATCCCTCCTCGAGGCGGATAGAGAATTCTTTAATGTGGCGTTGAAGTTGCTGGACGATGGCGAGAATGATTTTAAATCTTTTTTGAAGCAGTTAACCGGGAATACCGGTAAAAAAGGAAAGTTACTGTATATGCCGTTGCGTGCGGCGCTCACCGGGGAGACAGATCAGCGCCCCGGAATGGAAAACCATTGGCACGACGGACCGCAAATGGGCAGTATCTGGAAATTGCTGGATAAAAATACCATACAGCGCCGACTGCAGCTGGCCCGGGATTTAACGAAAGAATAATCTGTCGCAGAAATAGCGCTGACGAATATGCTTGAGATCTATAACAGCCTTACCAATAAGAAAGAACCGTTTACGCCGATTGAACCTGGCAAGGTACGTATGTATGTCTGCGGCATGACGGTATACGACTTTTGTCACCTGGGCCATGCCCGCATGATGATGGTGTTCGATATTGTCGCACGCTATCTGCGTTATCGCGGTTATGACCTCACCTATATCCGCAATGTTACCGATATCGATGACAAGATCATAGCCCGCGCAAACAAAAATGGGGAAGCGTTTGATAAATTGACGGAACGTTTTATCGCCGCTATGCATGAAGATGTCGCGGCGCTGGGAATATTGCCGCCAGATCAAGAACCCTATGCCACGGCCCATATCAACGAAATCAAAAAAATGATTTCGCGTCTGATTGAAAATGGTTATGCCTATCAAGCTGACAATGGTGATGTCTACTACGATGTCAGCAAGTTTGAGCGCTACGGCGCACTCTCGGGTAAACACATTGAAGACCTGCGTGCGGGTGAGCGTGTAGAGATAGGAGAGGCCAAGGATGACCCGCTGGATTTCGCGCTTTGGAAGGCGGCCAAACCGGAAGAGCCCAGCTGGGAGTCACCCTGGGGCAACGGGCGGCCCGGTTGGCACATCGAATGCTCGGCCATGTCGACCCATTGTCTCGGTGACCATTTCGATATTCATGGCGGCGGCCAGGATCTGCAATTCCCTCATCACGAAAACGAAATAGCACAAAGTGAGGCCGCGACCGGCAAGACATTTGTCAATCTGTGGATGCACAATGGTTTTGTACGTATTAATGAAGAAAAGATGTCAAAGTCACTGGGCAACTTCTTCACTATTCGTGAAATTCTGGAAAACTATGCGCCGGAGGTAGTACGGTATTTCATTGTCACCAGCCACTATCGTTCACCATTGAATTACTCCGATGAATCGCTGGAAAACGCCAAGGCGGGCCTGACGCGTTTTTACACCGCCTTGCGCGGCCTGCCGGTTGTCGGTGTGGACGAGTCTACGCTGGCCCCATACCGCGAGCGTTTCCAGCAGGCCATGGACGATGACTTCAATACGCCGGAAGCCTTTGCGGTTTTGTTTGAGTTGGCACGCGAAATTAATCGTGTCCGTGAGGATGAGCCGAAATTGGCCGCCGCCCTGGCCGGCGCTTTACGCCAACTCGGTGGTGTATTGGGTGTATTGCAACAGGACCCGGATGTTTTCCTGCGGGGTGATACCGATGCCGGGTTGTCCGATGCCGAGATTGACGAGTTGATAACGCGCCGGAATCAGGCGCGCGTGGACAAGGACTGGGCCGAGGCCGATCGCGTTCGTGACATCCTGCAGGAGCAGAAGGTGGTACTGGAGGATGGTGCTGGAGGCACGACCTGGCGCCGCAAGTAAGCCCACGAGTAAACTGGTGGTCTGAAAATCTCCAAAACAGGTGGTTTTGTGGCAAATCTATTGACCACCGATACAGTAAACAGTAACTTCCGCCTATTCGTACCAGAAATTTCTGGTACGCTAACTGCCCGTAATCTGGGCATTTTTTTATTTTATTGAATCGAGGCTGGTAGTGAAATTAACGGGTGCGGATATCATCATGCGCAGTCTGCATGACCAGGGGGTGGAGCACATCTTCGGGTATCCGGGCGGCGCGGCGCTGCATATCTACGATGCGCTTTACAACCAGGAGGACGTGAAACACATCCTTGTGCGTCACGAGCAGGGTGCGGTGCATGCGGCCGACGGTTATGCCCGTTCTACCGGCAGGCCCGGCGTTGCGTTGGTGACGTCTGGCCCTGGTGTTACCAATACCATTACCGGTATCGCTACTGCCCACATGGATTCCATTCCCCTGGTTATTCTCAGTGGCCAGGTTGCCACCAACCTGATTGGCGACGATGCCTTTCAGGAGGTCGATGCGGTGGGTATTTCGCGCCCTTGCGTGAAACACAACTTCCTGGTGAAGGATGTGAAAGATCTTGCGATGACCATCAAGAAAGCGTTTTACATCGCCACCACCGGTCGCCCGGGGCCCGTGCTGGTGGACATCCCCAAAGATGTCACTGCCAGCAAGACCGAATATGCTTATCCCAAAACCATCAGCATGCGTTCCTATAACCCGGTGACCAAAGGCCATGGTGGTCAGGTGAAAAAGGCAGTTGAGTTATTGCTCAGTGCCCATCGGCCGATGCTCTATGCCGGCGGTGGGGTCATCCTCGATGATGCCGCTGAAACATTGGCGGAATTTGTTCGCCTGCTGGGTTACCCCTGCACCAACACCCTGATGGGGCTGGGTGGCTATCCGGCCACCGATCCCCTGTACGTCGGTATGCTGGGAATGCACGGCACCTACGAAGCCAATATGGGAATGCATGAGTGTGACGTGTTGATGTCGATTGGCGCGCGTTTTGATGACCGCATTACCGGTGATATTGAAAAATTCTGTCCCGACGCCAGAGTCATTCATATTGATATCGATCCGGCACAGATTGGCAAGAACGTGGCGGTGGAAGTGCCTATCGTCGGCAGCGTTGGTATGGTGCTGAAAGAAATGATCGAGCAGATCAAGGCGGCCAAAACCAGCCCCGACCAGGAAGCCATTAAAAAATGGTGGGCCCGTATCGACGGGTGGCGCAGTCTCGACTGTCTCAAGTATGAAATGGATGACAAGCTGATCCAGCCGCAGTACGTGGTGCAAACGTTCTATGAGCTTACTCACGGAGATGCCTTCGTGACCTCGGACGTGGGTCAGCACCAGATGTTTGCGGCGCAGTTCTACAAATTCGATCAACCCCGCCGCTGGATTAATTCAGGCGGTCTCGGCACCATGGGCTTTGGTCTGCCGGCTGCAATGGGTGTGAAGATGGCGCATCCGGATGCCACCGTCGCCTGTATTACGGGTGAGGGGTCGATCCAGATGTGTATCCAGGAACTATCGACCTGCAAACAATACGACCTGCCGATCAAGATTATCAATCTGAATAACCGCTATCTGGGCATGGTGCGCCAATGGCAGGAATTTTTCTATGATCGTCGCTATAGCCATTCCTATATGGACGCGCTGCCTGACTTTACAAAGCTGGCAGAGGCCTATGGTCATGTGGGCATGCGCATTGAAAAGCCGGGGGACGTGGAAGGAGCACTCAAGGAAGCACTGGCAATGAAAGACCGGCTGGTGTTCATGGACTTTATCACCGATCAGAAAGCCAATGTCTATCCCATGATTGCGGCCGGCAAGGGCCATCATGAAATGGAACTGGGTCCTTGCGCGGCGGTGGTGTCTACGGACAGGGAGCTGGCCTGATGGGGGTTCCGGGCTGATGCGTCATATCATATCCATTCTGATGGAGAATGAATCGGGTGCCCTGTCCCGCGTTGCCGGCCTGTTTTCGGCGCGCGGCTACAATATCGAGTCGCTGACCGTGGCGCCAACGGACGACCCTACGTTGTCGCGCATGACGCTGGTAACGCGCGGTTCCGACGAGATTATTGAGCAGATAACCAAGCAACTCAACAAGCTGGTGGATGTCGTCAAGCTGATCGATCTGACCGAGGGTGCCCACATCGAACGCGAGATGTTGTTGATCAAACTCAAGGCTCTGGGAGATGCCCGCGATGAAGTGAAGCGATTGGTGGATATCTTCCGCGGCCGTATTATTGATGTGACCGAGAATTCCTACATCATTGAGTTAACCGGTAATGCGGAAAAACTTGACGCCTTCATCAGCGCGGCACGACCCGCGGGTATTATTGAGGCGGTGCGATCCGGTGTGTCGGGAATCGGGCGCGGTGAAAAGGGGTTGCGCATTTAGCGCTGGCGCTGAAAGCGAATATTAAATTACTGATTGATGCAATCGTGCCAGAGACGGCCCGGTCGCGGAAATAAAAGAGGAAAATCATGAAAGTGTATTACGACAAAGACGCAGACATCTCGATTATCAAGGGCAAGAATGTTGCCATCATCGGGTACGGATCCCAGGGTCATGCCCACGCCAACAATCTGAAGGACAGTGGTGTCAACGTTGTTGTCGGTTTGCGCGAGAGTTCTTCTTCCTGCGCCAAGGCGGAAGCGGCTGGCTTGGTAGTGAAAAATGTGGCCGAGGCCGTGGCCGGCGCCGATGTGGTGATGATCCTGACACCGGATGAATTCCAGTCGCAGCTTTACAAGAGTGAGATTACACCGAATCTGCAGCAGGGTGCCACGCTCGCCTTTGCCCACGGTTTCAGCATCCATTACAACCAGATCGTTCCACGAGCGGATCTGGATGTGATCATGATCGCACCCAAGGCACCAGGCCACACCGTGCGCAATGAATTTACCAAGGGCGGCGGCATCCCTGATCTGATTGCCATATTCCAGGATGCCTCGGGCAAGGCCAAGGACACCGCGTTGTCCTATGCGTCTGCCATCGGTGGTGGTCGCACCGGCATTATTGAAACCACATTCAAGGACGAGACCGAGACCGATCTCTTCGGCGAACAGGCGGTGCTCTGTGGCGGAGCTGTCGAGTTGGTAAAGGCCGGTTTCGAGACCCTGGTGGAAGCCGGATACGCCCCGGAGATGGCCTACTTTGAGTGCCTGCATGAGCTCAAGCTTATTGTTGACCTGATGTACGAAGGCGGCATTGCCAACATGAACTACTCCATCTCCAATAACGCCGAGTATGGCGAATATGTGACGGGTCCGAAGGTAATCAACGAAGAAAGCCGCTGGGCCATGCGCGAAGCATTACAAAATATTCAAAATGGTGAGTACGCAAAGCGTTTCATCCTCGAAGGACAGACAAATTACCCGGAGATGACGGCACGTCGTCGACTGAATGCGGAACATGGAATTGAGCAGGTGGGTGAGCAATTGCGTAGCATGATGCCGTGGATCAGTGCCAACGCGCTGGTGGATAAGTCTAAAAACTGATCGCAGTTATTTTGCGTCGTGGCAATTCGTAGACATCCGGTTCTGGCCAGGGAAGGCTGGGTCGATATAATCGTACTGATCGTAGCTGGCAGCGCGGTTCACTATTATGCCGGTGCGATCTGGGCAGCACCGATCTGGGTCGTTCTGGCTTTTGTTACCCAGTTTTTCCGCGATCCGCAGCGCAAGATTCCTGCCGAACCACTGGGCATTATTTGCCCCGCCGATGGCCGTGTGGTGCACGTGGGTGATATCCATGACCCCTATCTGAATCGTCCATCGCGCCGCATTAGCATTTTTATGAATGTATTCAATGTGCATTCCAACCGCAGCCCGACCGAGGGTGTGGTGAAGGAGCGCTGGTATAACCCGGGCCGATTTTTTAATGCCGCGCTGGACAAGGCAGCAAAGGAAAACGAGCGCAATGCCCTGTGGATCCAGACTGACGAGGGTAGTGATGTCGTCGTGGTGCAGGTGGCGGGACTGATCGCCAGGCGTATAATTTGTTACAAGCAGCCCGGAGACCGCATTGGTCAGGGTGAGCGTTTTGGATTCATTCGCTATGGTTCGCGCGTCGATGTCTATCTTCCGCCGAATACCGACATTAAAGTAAGCTTGGGTGACAAGGTAAGTGCCGGGACTGATGTGCTTGCTACGCTAAGAAGATAGTTGGGGCGCTAACCGGGCCAACTTATACCCGCCACGAACAGGGCCAGATCTACTGCAGGAGAGCAGCGATGACAGAACCAGAGAACAATTCGGATCCGATCGCGAAAGTGACCGAGATTCATGTCCGTGGCCGTCGTCCCGGAATCTATATTCTTCCCAGCCTGTTTACCACGGCCGGCCTGTTTGCCGGATTCTTTGCCATTATTCAGGCCATTGGCGGTAATTTCGAAAAAGCAGCGGTGGCGGTGTTTATTGCCATGGTGATGGATGGTCTCGATGGGCGTGTTGCCCGCCTGACGCACACCGAGAGCGATTTCGGTGCGCAATACGACAGCCTTGTGGATATGGTGGCCTTTGGGTTGGCGCCGGCATTGGTGATGTATATCTGGGCATTGTCAGGTCTGGGTAACCTGGGTTGGGTCGCCGCTTTTATTTACTCCGCCGGCGCCGGTCTGCGACTGGCACGTTTTAATATCCAGGTTGATATCGTGGACAAACGTTATTTCGTTGGTCTGCCCAGCCCGACTGCGGCCGCTGTGGTCGCCGGATTCATCTGGCTGATGGATGCCTCAGGCCTGCCCGGCAAGGAGATCAGTATCTTCGCCCTGATCACAACCCTTGCCGCCGGCGTCCTGATGGTTAGCAATATCCGTTATCGCAGCTTCAAGGATCTGGACCTCAAGGGCAGAGTGCCATTTTTTTACATCCTAGTAGTCCCGTTGATTTTTGTCGCCGTTTTCCTTTACCCGCCACAGGTTTTGTTCGGGACCGCACTGATTTATACGCTTTCCGGCCCCTTGCAGGCCTTATGGAGGATGGTTGGCAAGCATGACGACAATACTGCCAATCCGGGAAGCAAATAAAATTCTATCAATCCTTTGAAATTCCGTGCGCGTGCAGTTATATTAAAAGCACGAGCGAATGAAATGAGTCAGAGCAACCCACAATATAGTTATAGTTCTTCTTCCACCACAGCGATCCTTCGCCGTGATTGGGCCGCTTTGTCCGCAAATGCTCTTCTGCTTCTGCTACTGCTGCGCCGCTAGGCGCCCACATCTATCTCACCAGTCCCAAGGGACACCCTGGAAAAGAATCGATTAAACCGCAGACCGGTTGGTCTGCTGAATGGTTTCGATGAGCAGAGGACATTATGAGCAAACAGTTAATTATTTTTGATACCACATTACGCGACGGCGAACAGAGCCCCGGCGCCTCCATGACCCGCGATGAAAAGGTACGTATCGCGCGGGTACTGGAAAAAATGCGGGTGGACGTCATTGAGGCCGGTTTTCCCATCGCCAGCGCGGGTGATTTTGAGTCCGTTAAGGCCGTTGCGGAAACTATCAATGACGCCACCGTCTGCGGTCTGGCGCGCGCCATAGAGGGCGACATAAATCGTGCAGCGGAGGCCATCAAACCAGCCAACCGTGGGCGCATCCATACTTTCATTGCCACGTCTCCGATACATATGCGCGAGAAGTTGCGAATGGAACCGGATCAGGTGCTGGAGCAAGCAGTTTGGGCCGTGAAACATGCGCGTCGGTTTACCGACGATGTCGAGTTTTCGCCGGAGGATGCCGGGCGTTCAGAACCCGATTTCCTGTGTCGTGTGCTCGAGGCCGTGATCGATGCCGGTGCACGGACAGTGAACATTCCGGACACCGTCGGTTATAACATTCCGTCACAGTTCGGCGGCTTGATTAAAGAGCTAATCGAACGCGTTCCCAATGCCGACAAGGCGGTATTTTCAGTGCACTGCCATAATGATCTTGGTCTTGCAGTGGCGAACTCATTGTCGGCAGTGATGAACGGTGCGCGTCAGGTGGAGTGCACGATCAATGGTCTTGGCGAGCGTGCTGGCAATGCGTCGCTGGAAGAGATTGTGATGGCAATTCGTACGCGCCAGGACGTATTTCCCTGCGATACCGGGCTCGACACTACGAAAATTCTGCCAGCCAGCCGTCTTGTGTCCAATATCACCGGGTTTATCGTGCAACCCAATAAGGCCATTGTTGGCGCCAACGCCTTTGCCCACGAGTCCGGCATCCATCAGGACGGCGTACTCAAGAAACGCGAGACTTACGAAATCATGCGTGCAGAGGATGTGGGTTGGTCCACCAACAGAATGGTGTTGGGCAAACATTCAGGCCGCAATGCCTTCCGCGTCCATCTCAGGGACATCGGTATCGAATTCAAGTCAGAAGAAGAGTTGAATTCGGCCTTCTCCCGGTTCAAGAATCTGGCCGACAAGAAACACGAGATTTTTGATGAAGACTTGCAGGCACTGGTAACCGAAGAGAGACTGGAACAGGAAAATGAAAACTTCCGCCTTGTATCGCTTAAAGTCTGTTCGCAAACCGGTGAGACACCGCAGGCCGAGATTGTCGTGTTGATGAACGACAAGGAGCAGGAAGGGGTATCCGACGGTGGTGGACCAGTTGATGCCGCCTTCAAAGCCATTGAGACTGTTGTTGATAGCGGGGCGGAGTTGCAGCTCTATTCAGTCAGCAATATTACCAGTGGCACGGACTCGCAGGGGGAAGTGACAGTGCGACTGGAGAAGGCCGGCCACATCGTTAACGGCCAGGGTGCGGATACCGATATTGTGATTGCCTCGGCCAAGGCCTACATTAATGCGCTTAACAAACTGGCGCGGCCGACAGATCGTGAACACCCACAGTCAGACCAGACTATCTAGTTTGTACTGGCCTGTGCGGGAACTACTGACCGAGTTTTTCCCGCGCAGGTTCAGTGGCTTTGTGAACACGATCGCGCGCCTCATCTGCCAGTTCGCCTGCTTTATAACGTACGCGATCCTGCATGGTTGGATTACTAAACGGGTTGCTGAGCAACGGGTCATTGCGACCAAAATTGATACCCAGCGGGAAGGCCAGGACGGCACCAATAATAATACCGAAGATAATAGATTTAACTTTTTGTTTCATAACATAAGGCTCTTTACGAATTGGTTTGCGGATTGCGAATATAGTAACCGGCTGCAGCACGCGCGGCCAGCATTTAGCCTGGCGATCCAGTGAATAAATTATTTTCCATACTCCTCCTTGCCGCCGTATCGATTGGCTACGGTCCGGTGAGTTACGCACAGGATATCCAGACTGCTGAAGGACTGCGCTGGCGTGTTTTCCAGACCGGCTTGCCACAGGTAGACAACCTGGCGCTGTCACCAGCGGGCAGATTATTTGCCACCCTGGAGCGCAGCCAGGGCGAGGGACAACTGGTATCGATTCAAAATGGTCAGGTACAAATTTTGCTCACGGACCTGAATCGCCCCGATGGGCTGGTACTGGCGGGAAACAAACTTTATGTCACTGAAGAAGTCCGGCAGGGACGGGTGTTGCAATACGATATAAAAACCCGGAAATCCAAAACACTGGTTTATCTCGACAACCCCGAGGGCATTGTTGCTCTGCCCGACGGCAGCCTGTTGATTACAGAGGACCTGCGTCAGGGTCGTTTGTTGCGGCTTTCGCCTGATCAACAGCTGACCGTGGTCGCGGACGATCTATCACGTCCCGAGGGGTTGCGGCGCGGGGCTGATGGTACGGTGTATATCGCTGAAACAGCGCGCGGTCGCGTACTAGCCTATCGGAACGGTAGATTCAGAACGGTTGCAGACAACCTGAATGAGCCGGACCAACTGGCAATCGATAAAAACGGGGATATCTGGGTGGCAGAAGATGCCGACCCGGGGCGGGTTCTGCGTGTGCGAGATGGCAGGGCCGAGGTCATGGTTAGCGGACTGGCCTCGCCCCAGGGGTTGGTCTTTGATCCGCGCGGGCGCCTCTACGTGGCTGAACAGGGCAGAAATCGTATTTTACTAATAACTTTTCAGGGCCAAAAGTAACGGTGCTTTGATTTCCGCAATTCTGTCGTTATCCTACGCGTAATGATTGATAACGCGACAAAGAAACTGTACCTGGATGCCATGGGCATTCAGCTTTGGCGGAGAAGGGGTCACGATACGCTCGTGCCCGAGTCGGTGCC
>JBGMQT010000002.1:0-2363 GCA_048060695.1 Acidiferrobacterales bacterium | reverse complement strand
GTGCCCGAGTCGGTGCCCGAGTCGGTGCCCGAGTCGATATCCGGGAAGAAGCCCCCGGATATGCCCCCGAATGATTCTGTAGCCGCCCCGCTCGATATCACCCGCACAGACTGGGACCAGCTTGAAAAAACCGTGAGTACTTGCGTCGCCTGTGGTCTGCATGAAACGCGCACCCAAACTGTCTTTGGCGTCGGTACTTCATCTGCCCGTTGGTTATTTGTTGGCGAGGCCCCGGGGGCGGAAGAGGACAGGCAGGGCGAACCCTTTGTTGGCCGTGCCGGGCAGTTACTCAACGCCATGCTGGCGGCACTGGGGCTCAAACGGCAAGATGTGTACATTGCCAATGTGTTGAAATGCCGGCCGCCCAATAATCGTGACCCGCGACCGCAAGAAGTGGCGCAGTGCGAGCCCTTTCTGATTCGCCAGATAGAAATAATCAGTCCGTCCATTATTGTTGCCCTTGGTCGACATGCGGCACACAGCCTGCTGAAAACCGATCTGGCGCTGGGCAAATTGCGCAGGCAGGTACACGACTATCATGGCACCCCGTTGATCGCGACCTATCATCCGGCGTACCTGCTGCGCTCGCCGGAGGACAAGCGGAAAAGCTGGGATGATCTGTGCATGGCCAAAGGAATTGTGGAGGCCGCATGAGTGCCGTCATCAAACCCGAGTCGCCGCGGATCCGGCCAATGGAAATTATGGATATCAAACGGGTTATGAAAGTCGAGCTCGCCGCCTATGAGTTTCCGTGGTCACCCAATATTTTTCGTGATTGTCTGCGCGTGGGTTATTACTGTTGTGTTATTGAAGATGCGGGCGACGTCGTCGGTCATGCGGTGATGTCCTATGCGGTAGGGGAGTGCCACATCCTGAATGTCTGTATACTGCCGGAACTTCAGCGGCAGGGTCTGGGCCGTCGGATGATTACCCACCTGCTGGATGTTGGCCAACGAAATGGCGTGCGTATCGCGTTTCTGGAAGTCAGGCTTTCCAATGCCGTGGCCTATCGGCTCTATGAGACCCTCGGTTTTACCGAAGTGGGTATTCGCAAGGGTTACTATCCCGCGGTGAATGGTCGCGAAGATGCAATGATCCTGGCATATGACATGACCGGCGACCCGCAGTGCAATAAATAGACTGACTACGAGCGGTCACTACTAGCTGTTAAATCATCAAGAGGTAAAAGTGGATAGTCGAGAATTTGGCCTGGTTGCGGGGCAGCAACTTACGGGCATGGAAGACCTGCATTATGGATTGTGGGAAGAGGGCGAGATACCGTCGATACTGGGCGCCAAAGAGGCACAGAATCGCTACACAAAAATGATTCTGGGCACTATCGAACAATATGGCGGCGAACCCGCGACAACAAAGATCCTTGATGTGGGTTGCGGTACCGGCGTGATTCTTAAGGAATTGCTGCGGAAGGGTTATCAGGTTGATGGTGTAATTCCAGCGGCCTATCTCAAAAAACAGGTGGATCAGCGCATTGCCGAATTAGACAGCACTTATCAACCGGCGATCTATGAGTGCAATTTCCAGGACTTTCCACAATCAGATCGCAACAACCAGTATGACATCGTCTTGTTTAGCGAGAGCTACCAATACATTCCCATGGGTGCCAGTTTCGCGTTAATAAAAAAATTACTTAAGAGCGACGGCAAAGTAATTATTTGTGACTTCTTCAAGAGCGAACACGACGGCGACGGCGGTCCCGGTGACAAGAGTTTTGGTGGGGGCCATGCGCTGGACCAGTTTTACCGTGATATCGAGAGCTACGGTTACACCATTGTGCATGATGATGACATCACCAAACGAATCAGCCCCACCATCGCCATGGTTGATGAAATCCTGATGCAGCGTATCTATCCCACCCTGCAAACCCTGTCCGCCTATCTGGAGGGAAGGCATCGTTTTGGTTTTGGTATATTCAAACGTCTGTTCCGTAAAAAAATGGCAAAGCTGAAGTTCAAGTACTTTTCCGGCCATCGCAGTCAGGCAGTGTTCGAGCGTTACAAGAGTTATCATCACGTGGTGTTGGGGTTGAAGTAGATTCTATTGTTCCGCCTGCGGCGGGTTTGCCTCCTCTTCTCTTCCGGTTTTGCTCCCTCTCCTTTCAGGAGAGGGCGGGGGTGAGGTGATATTAACTTTCTTTTTTCTTTTGTCATCCCGAGCCGAGTCGAGGGATCTTTCCCCGCCCGTCATTCCGGCGCATGCCGGAATCCAGTTCTTTAATGTTTCCGCATCCGTCGAGCTTTAACTGCAAATATGCCGGTGGCTGACCGGCAGCAGGTTACTTCTTCTTTGCTTGTCCAAAGCAGAAGTAACCAAGAAGAAAGGACACCCGATCCTTGTCCCTGCGG
>JBGMQT010000001.1:0-102252 GCA_048060695.1 Acidiferrobacterales bacterium | reverse complement strand
TCGGGCTTGGTGTCTCGGTAGCTTATGCCTATAGTATTATCGCCACAGTGTTCCCAGGCATTTTTCCGCAGGCCGTATTCAATGAGGTTGGGGTGGTGCCAGTCTATTTCGAGGCCGCAGCGGTGATCACTGCGCTGATATTGCTCGGCCAGGTACTGGAACTGCGGGCTCGTAGCCAAACCAACGCCGCTATCAAACTATTGCTGGGGTTAGCACCCAAGACCGCACGTATTGTACGGGAGGATGGCAAGGAAGAGGATATCCCGATGGAGCACGTGCAGGTCGGCGACACGTTACGGGTGCGTCCTGGCGAAAAAATTCCAGTGGATGGCACGGTGCTCGACGGAGAAAGCAATGTCGATGAATCTATGGTGACCGGCGAACCCATCCCGGTAGAAAAAACCGCTGGTGAGAAATTGATCGGCGCCACCGTTAACGGCACCGGCAGTCTTATGATGCGGGCCGAAAAGGTGGGGTCAGATACCCTGTTGGCACAAATCGTACAGATGGTAGCCGACGCCCAACGTTCCCGGGCGCCGATCCAGAGGCTGGTTGATGTTGTTGCCGGGTACTTCGTGCCGGTGGTGGTCGTCATTGCCATTATTACCTTTGCCGTCTGGGGCCTGTGGGGACCGGAACCCGCTATCGCTTATGCTGTGATTAATGCCGTGGCGGTGTTGATCATCGCCTGTCCTTGTGCACTAGGACTGGCAACACCCATGTCCATTATGGTCGGTACCGGCAAAGGCGCGATGATGGGCGTATTGTTCAAGAATGCCGAGGCGCTGGAGATCTTGCGCAAGGTGGACACCCTGGTGGTGGACAAGACAGGTACGCTGACCGAAGGAAAACCAAAACTGGTTTCTGTGGTGGCGACAGACGGCTTTCATGAGCACGATGCCTTGCGGCTGGCCGCAAGCCTGGAGCGCGCCAGCGAACATCCATTAGCCGAAGCGATAGTCAGGGGCGCGGAGGAACGCAATAGTAAATTGGTCAAAACAGAGGACTTCCAGTCTATCACTGGCAAGGGTGTCACCGGAATGGTGGACGGCCATCATGTGGCACTTGGTAATATTAAACTTCTCACCGACCTGGGCATTGATGTCGGTGATCTGCCACAACAAGCTGATGTCCTGCGTGCTGATGGTGAAACGGTTATGCTACTGGCGATAGACAACAAGGCCGCCGGGTTAATTGGCGTGGCGGATCCCATTAAGGATTCCACACCGGAAGCCATTGCTGATCTTCATAAAGAGGGTCTCAAGGTGGTGATGCTTACCGGCGACAGCCTTAAGACCGCCGAAGCAGTGGCCGCCAAGCTGGACATCGATCAGGTTCAGGCGGAGGTATTGCCAGACCAGAAAGCGGCCGTGGTCAAACAGTTGCAGGACGAAGGACGTATCGTTGCCATGGCCGGTGACGGCATCAATGATGCCCCGGCGCTTGCTCAGGCGCATGTAGGTATTGCCATGGGCACCGGCACCGACGTTGCCATGGAGAGTGCCGGGGTTACCCTGGTGAAGGGTGACCTGCGTGGCATTGTACGGGCCCGGCACCTGAGCCGCGCCACCATGCGCAACATCCGTGAGAATCTGTTCTTTGCATTCATCTATAACACTGCCGGCGTGCCCATAGCTGCCGGTGTGCTATATCCCGTGTTCGGTTTATTACTGTCGCCGATTATTGCAGCTGCTGCAATGAGCTTCAGTTCGGTGTCGGTCATCACAAATGCATTACGGTTGCGGCGCTTGAAATTGTAGAAGGTCGCGACCTGCAACGGCCACGGTTGTGGGCGGGTCGCGACGTGTGTTATCGCAATGGGCAGGGCTAGCGTTGTGTTGGCAATCCACTGACCTGGGCTAACCGGAGTCGCGGTTGGCGGCGGGACCTGTTAACCGATTCTTATTCGCGGCAAGTCGCCATAGTCGTAAAGCATCGACTTAACTGACAAGGGTCGTGGCATTGACATCGGTTGAAAAATCCTCTCTACAGCGCAACATCGGGGGGTACTCCTCCTGACCACATGCCCCTTGTAATTAGTCCGTAAATGGACTGCTCCTTGACTTGTGTGCGGCGCACATGCTGCACAATAGTCCCCAGCCGAATATTGAGTGTGCGAAGGTCGCGATTTCCGGTGCGGTGCAGACTGCAAATTAGATGCACTCGGCATTTGATAAAAACCGGATATCCAGGGCAAAAGTAAGATGAATTTATAGCTGCAATACCGACAGAGAGGTGTGGAGAGATGACAAAATCCAGAATGAGGCAGGCGGAGTCTGCTCATCGTCTACCAGACCATTATAAAAATTATCATTACCCGATAGGAGACATGACCGTCTCTGATCTGGAAGAGACCAGTGGTGTGCCCGGGCATGTAATACGGTACTACACCCGGATTGGATTGTTGAAACCCGATCGTAATCCTGGAAACGGATACAAGCTGTTCGGCACGCGACATGTATCACGTCTGATGTTTATACGACGAGCAAAATCTCTCGGGTTTAGTCTCAAGGAAATCAACGAAATATGTCGACACGCAGATACGGGTAAATCCCCTTGTCCTCGTGTGCGAGAAATTATCGAAAAACGGATTGTTGGCCATCGTAAAAAACTGGATGGTTTAATCAGGCTGCAAACACGCATGGAAAAGGCCATGCAGGGATGGAAACGGTTGCCTGACGGAGTGCCCAATGGAGACACGGTTTGTTATCTTATCGAGTCGTTTCTGGACTGAATTCCGTGGCCTCGCGGCTCGTACATGTTATTCTGCTTGACCTGTTAGCAACATACACCTTGTAAGCTTATCGGAAGCAGTATCGTGGAAGGCAGAAGGCGGTCTGCTTTGGGGTGGTGTCGCGGTTTTGTTCAGGAACAATGATGTTGTGGCGCCAACTCGAAAGGGAATTTGTGTGCAGGCACCCGGGTAGGAGGTTTTTATCGTGGCTCCGAGCTGTCACTTTTGTGGGAGTGAAATTCGCGGTCCGGCCGTGAGAAGATCCGGTGGTGAATACTGCTGCGAGGGCTGTGTCCTGAAGGAGCATGCATTCCGTGAACTGGAATCGGACCGTGACGACGCATATCTCGCCCTGGCCGAATCCCTTGCAGCGGCTCTGGACGTACGCGAGCACGAAACGGGTCTACATTCCAAACGCGTCGCCTGCCATACACTTGTCCTGGCCAAACGGTTTACTGATGACGTCGAAATTTTGCGGCAGATCTATTGGGGATCACTCTTGCACGATATCGGCAAGATCGGAATTCCTGATGCCGTCCTGCTAAAACCGGGCCCACTTACCGACCAGGAGTGGTCCATCATGCGGCGCCATCCCGAACTAGGTCATCAAATTCTTGCCAACGTGCCTTTCATGGCGCCGGCTGCCGAAATCGTCATGGCCCACGAAGAACGTTTCGACGGTAGCGGATACCCACTCGGTTTGGCGGCAAAGGATATTCCCTGGGGCGCACGCCTGTTCGCCTTGATCGACGCACTGGATGCTATGACTTCCGTGCGTCCCTACCAACCCGCTCGGAACTTTGATGTTGTTGCAAACGAAATACGGCAACAGGCCGGTCGCCAGTTCGATCCCGAAGCCGTGGCGGCGTTTGACGACGAGGAGAAAGTATTGCGAGATATGGTCGAGATTAAATGTTTTGATGCCAACGTGCCGGCGCCGGCCGGGGTGGTCGGATGAAGTCCCGTGACCACGACTTGATTCAAATCGCTGGCGCGGGACCGGCGGGGCTTTCCGCGGCGATTACGCTCGCACAAGCCGGCCACAGGGTAATAGTCCACGAGGCCTTTGCCGAAGTAGGCCACCGTTTCAGGCAAGATCTACAGGGCTTTGAAAACTGGAGCGAAACCGGTGACGCGTTGAATTGGCTGCGTGAACTTGGAATTGATACCGATTTCGAGACCTTCCCCTGCCATGAAGGGACGGCATTTGACGCCTGGAACAGGGATTATCGGATCCATAGCAAAGAACCCTTGTTCTATATGGTGGAACGAGGTCCTGGTCCCACCAGCCTCGATAGCGCGATGTTGCGTCAAGCACAGGCGCTTGGTGTTGAAGTGCGATTCAACAGCCGGCTCGACAAACTTGATGGCCCCGGAATTTTTGCCCTTGGCCCCAAGGCGGCCGACGCCATCGCTGTCGGGTATCATTTTCGTACCAATATGGAAAACGGGTATTGGGCGATTTGTGACGACCACCTTGCACCAAAAGGTTATGCCTATCTGTTGGTAATGAACGGTCGCGGCACCGTTAAGAGTTGCATATTCCGTGGGTTCAAGGATGAACGACAATATGTAAAGAGGACCGTTGAACGATTCAAGAAACTGGCAGGGTTGCAGATGATCGATCCAAAACCACATGGTGGTGTTGGAAACTTCAGGTATCCTGTGCAGACATACTACGGCCGACACCCGGTCGCCGGCGAGCTGGCCGGTTTTCAGGATACGCTGTGGGGTTTTGGCATGCGTTACGCAATTCATTCGGGGGTGCTGGCTGCTCGTAGTTTTCTCGGTAATCCCGAATATGACGAACTTTGGCGGCGCAGTATGGAGTCTCCGATTCAGACTGCCATTGTCAATCGCGCGCTTTATGAATTGTTGGGGAATTATGGTTACCGTTGGTTTCTCCGTCGCCAGGGAAAGGGTGATGCGCGCGAATTTCTACATCGTCAATATGCTCCAAGCCGTCTGAAAAAATGGTTGGTTCCGTGGGCGCGGTCTCGAATCACCAGTGGGCGAAGTGACAAAAGTTGTGATCACGTTGAATGTCAATGCGTCTGGTGTCGCTGCGGCCCCGATGGATCGCAGGAATTGGCGCATTAACGCAGGGCACACTGGTTGTTAACTACAGGAAGTGGATCTAACCAAATCCGAATGACTACCGATTCACAAGGTATGAATACCGAAGGGCAATCAATGAAAAATATCAATAAGTTGACTCAGACCTCAGGAGAATACCCGGCAGAAAAATTGCCAAGCACGGGACACGATCCACTGCTGGCGCATCAGGTGCTCAGCGATGTTTTGTCGACCTTTGATGGACCCGTTTCCGTTAAACTTTGGAACGGAGAAGAAATTACCAATCATGACCATCCTTTGTGCACGGTCGTTTTTCGGCAGCCAGAAGCGCTGCGTGACCTGCTTTGGCGTCAGGATGTTGTGAAGCTGGCAGAGCATTACCTTGCCGGCACCATCGAGATCGAAGGGGAGTTGGAGCGGGTATTCGAGTTGGCAGAATACCTTGAGCAGGTAAAAATTCCCCGGTCAGTAAAAATGCGAGCCTTATGGTTTGTTGCAACGCTTCCGCGGGGGCGGCGAACGAAAGCGCTCAATGCTGCCCGGTCAGGTGCGAACACGCATGTTAATTCCAGTGACAGCATTGCTCACCACTATGATGTTGGAAACGATTTCTATCGTCTGTGGCTGGATCCGGAAATGGTATATTCCTGTGCCTATTTCAAGGACGAACAACAAACACTGGCCGCCGCACAGCAGGACAAGCTGGACTACATTTGTCGTAAATTGCGATTGCAACCGGGCCAGAAATTGCTGGATATCGGTTGCGGTTGGGGTGCATTGATACGCTGGGCTGCGCGACACTATGGGGTCAGTGCGCACGGCATCACCCTGAGTGAACAGCAATATACGCTGGCCCATGAACGTATACAGAGTGAGGGCTTGCAGGATCAGGTTAGCGTTGAGCTGCGCGACTATCGCGATCTACCCCACGATAAACATTACGACCGGATTGTAAGTGTCGGCATGTTTGAACATATCGGAATTAACAATTTTCCTGTCTACTTCTCGACCGTGTCGCGATTGCTGAAGCCGGGCGGGTTATTCCTGAATCATGGCATAACTAACGATACCGGGTGGACAAATACCCCGTTCACGAAATTCGTGAACGACTATGTTTTCCCGGACGGTGAGTTGGCCCGCATCAGCGATGTGAGCGCGGCAATGGAAGCGGCTGGATTCGAGATTATCGACACCGAGGGATTGAGGCGCCACTATGCGTTGACGTTGCGCAGATGGATTCAGGCACTGGATTCCAGACGACAGGAAGCAATCGCAGTGACGAATGAAGTAAGTTATCGCTTGTGGCGATTGTACATGGCCGGGTCCGCCTATTTTTTTGAACGGGGCAGCACCGGTATCTATCAGGTTCTGGCGGGACACAGGAATCAACCGCTGTCCGTTCCGTTGCGCCGCAATGATTTATACGAATAAACCGGCGTTTGCTTGCAGGTGATGTGGGTTCGAGCATGAATTGTAAATCAGGATTCGTATTTATTGCGGCTTTCACGATGATGTTAGTCATGTCGACTGCGATCGCACAAAAAAATAAACCTAAACGTACGTCGAGTCCGCATTGGAAATACATGGCCAATACTAAAATAGATTGGCAGCCTTATGGTGAACAGGCATTTGCTCTAGCAAAGAAAAGTGATCGACCGCTTTATGTATTTATTTATGCCGACTGGTGTCAATGGTGCGAGAAGTTTGAAAAAGAGACCCTGGAAACCGATCTTATTCGCAAAGAAATCAGGAACAAGTTCATACCCGTGGCAGTTGATATCGATGTGCAACCAAAACTGGCTAAAAAGCTGGGCGCGACTCTGGTTCCCACCAGTCTGATAGTGTCGCCAGACGCCAAAAAACTGATTCGATTTTATGGAGTGACCAGTGCGGCCGATCTTTCAGATACTCTACGCCAGGTGCTAATTGCCTGGAGAGAAGGCAGACTGCCGACAACGGACTTTTTCGGCGAAACGTCCACTTGCTGCCCGATAACACCACCGCCGTAGATGCGAGAAAGGCGGAGAAGGGTGATATTCAACGTAAAAACAGCAATAATCACGATCACTTCCAATGGTTGGTACGGCGTCCACTAAACGCAAAACCTGTTGATGCCAGGATGCTCATGGGTAGTTAGTTGGTCTTGCTTGCGATAACCTGAATCCTGAAAATAGAACTCGTAGGCAGCCGGGTGCAGGAGCATACGTGCCCGAAATAATGATCTGGTACACAGGAGAGAGACAGTAATCATGACAACCGCTGATGTGAAAAAATTGAAATGGCCAAACAGGCTTCTGGTTCTGGTCGTTGTGATTGCTGTGGGTGGTTTAATCATGACGCTGCTTGGTCCGGCCATGGGGCACCAGGAGAACATCCCGTTTCGCCACTGGTACGGTAAATGGCAGGTAGTGGCCGGCGCAGCCGCACTTTTTATCGCCTTCCTGCTCGGTTTTGTACGACCCCGGGGCGCTCCCGCCTGGCGTAGTGCCGGCATGGGCAGCGCATTTTTTATCGCTTTATTCACTGAAATGTTTGGTATACCGCTGACAATCTATTTCTTGTCGTCATATACCGATGTTTCGCCTGACCTGTTCGGGCATCAGCAGAGCCACCTTTGGGCCTTTCTGTTAAACCGGGCCGGCCTGTTACCCATGCAATGGGCGGTATATGCAGTGATGACGCTGAGTATGACGTTAATCACAGCTGGATTGATTGTCGTCGTATTCGGCTGGAGGCAGATTTATCTCGCGCGGGCTGACCTGGTGACGGACGGCATCTACCGCTATGTCCGCCATCCACAGTACACAGGTTTCTTTCTGGTGATAATTGGTTTCCTGATCCAGTGGCCGACTTTAATCACATTGGCGATGGCGCCAATTTTACTATGGATGTATCTACGATTGGCACGGCGGGAAGAGACGGTGATGATCGACCAGTTCGGTGAAACCTATCGACGCTATATGACACAGGTCAACGGTTTTATTCCCCGCGTTCGTTAACCTGTTATTCAGGCACGGCCATTTGTTTACGGGATAGACCCGCGCGTCAGGCTCGCCGGGCTTGACTTGTATGTTACTCACATGTTGTAGGCTTGGAGGCAACCTGATGCTTAAGCAGTAGCGCGTCGACCGTTGTACTCGAAAAGGAGATGGGATATGGATCATGCTGTCACACTCGTACAGGCCAATCTCCTTGTAAATGCTTATTCCACAGTAGCTGAATACCCGGTGGTCGAGACCATGCGCCCCGGGTTATACCAGACCGTCACAGATCTGGATGTGCTCGCCTTCCGTTTTCCATATGTTGGACACCGGGTGCTGCAACACGGCAAGCACCACTCAAAAACTCTTTCGATTGGGACCGATCCTGTGTTGGTGATGCTCACCGGCCAGTCGGATATGTTGATTGCTGAGGCAAAGGAGGGTAGGGCAGAACTCAATCGAGGGGCCCGCAATCCGGAAGTATTGCCGGCAGCACTGACTCGGTCCGGGTGTTGTTCTTCCGGGCATGTTAAATCCGAATTTAGTCCACTGTTGCGTCATGGTAGAACTACCACCACCAATGGTCATCGGGTACGCGTGGCAGCGTTTGGTTCCACTGTCGGCGAATCCGGGGCGTGCCATATCGTCACACCAGGGCGAGTTATCGATTATTTTAATCGTTTTCTGAAATATCACCGGGATGTATTACACCACGCACAGATCAAGGATCCCGGACTTGGTTCGTTGATGACGCTGGAGAAGGCGCAGCGCACAGAATAACCTGAGCCAGTGAACTAACCTTTTGATGAAGGAGCCGGTCATGAAAATAATAAACTTCGAACGCGATCATTCCAGGAAAGACTACCGTAGAGAGATGACAATATTTCTTGTCGGTTTGGTGCTGGTGTTGGGTTTGGCAACGTTACCGGCGCGCAGTGACGCCGCAACAGATGTGAGCGGTAGAGATATTGTCTCCAGTGTGGAAAAGCGTCTGTGGGGCAGCACCGTAAACGGCCGGTATGAGATGACCATTACCACACCCTACTGGAAACGTACCCTCATGTTACGTATGTGGATGCGACGTCCCGATAAAAGCTTCGTCCGTATCCTGTCGCCGGCCAAGGAAGCCGGCATCGGCTCGCTACGAATCAAGAGCGAGATGTGGAATTTCCTGCCAAAAGTTGAACGGGTTATAAAAATCCCGCCCTCCATGATGTTGCAACCCTGGATGGGTTCCGATTTTTCCAATGATGACCTGGTGAAGGAAAGCAGCATGATTACCGACTATACACACAAAATCGTTGGCACCGAGAATTACAAAGGCACCGAAGTCTATCGAATTGTCTCCACTCCAAAACCCAAAGCGGCCGTGGTCTGGGGCAGTATTGTCTATGTGGTGCGCAAGTCGGATTCTATGCCAATGCGCCAGGAGTACATTGACGAGCGCGGCCAAACAATCAAGGTCCTGACTTTCTCCGATATCCGCAAGTTCGGCGACCGGGAACTACCCTCGCAATGGGAAATGCGCCCTACAAAGAAACCCGGGAATTTCACCCGCATACGCGTAGTCGACGTGGTTTTCGACAAACCGATAAAAGATTCAATCTTTTCGCTCCGCAACCTGCGCCGCCGGCGCTAAAGGAGGAATGTCATGGCACTGGTAAAAGTTAAACAGGTCAGCAAGCGGTACCAGCAGAACAGCATCGCTGTTGATGCGCTGGATGGCGTGGATTTGGGTGTGGACGGCGGTGAGTTTATGTCCCTGGTGGGGCCCTCGGGATCCGGCAAAACCACGCTGCTGAATATTATTGGCGGGTTGGACGCACCTACCAAGGGACAAGTGTGGATTCGCGATCAGGAAATTGGTCGCCTGCCCAAGAGCCAACTGTCCCGCCTGCGACTACGGGAAATTGGCTTCATTTTCCAGGAATACAATTTAATACCGGTGCTGAGTGCCGTCGAGAATGTTGAATATGTCATGTTGTTACAGGGTATACCAGATCCGGAGCGGCGCGAGCGTGCCGAAAGTGTATTGAGTGAAGTGGGTCTCGAGCAGTATGTACACCGGCGACCAACACAATTATCCGGTGGACAGCAACAGCGGGTCGCCGTCGCCCGCGCTATTGTGTCACAACCCGCCATTGTGCTGGCGGATGAACCTACAGCCAATCTCGATTCCCGTACCGGTGCCGCCTTGCTGGACTTGATGCGCGACCTCAATGAGCGCCACAAAACCACTTTCATCTTTTCCACCCATGATCCCATGGTGATGGAACGCGCCCGACGCATCGTGACCTTGCGTGATGGAAAAATTGTCGATGACCGTGTGCAAAAAGGAGCCAAAAAATGAAACTTGTACGTCTGGCCTTGCGGAACGTGCTCCGTAACGTCAGGCGCTCCCTGATTACCATAGTCGCGATTACCGTTGGATTGGCGTCGTTGGTGTTTCTGTGGGGGCTCATCGATGGAATGAACGAGCAGATGATCGAAAACAGCACGAGTTATTTGACGGGCCACTTAAAAGTACATGGGAAGAATTATCACGATGACAAGAAATTGCATCGTGCCATCGCCGATGACCCGGCAATTCGGGCAGATATTCTGAAAAAAAATAATGTCAAAGCGTTGTCCGCACGGCTGGAAGGAAAGGCCATGCTAAGCGGCGCGACCAAGAGTCGTGGTGTTATGGTGGTTGGCATCGAACCCGAGAACGAAGTCAAAATTACCACGATTGACAAGACTATTGTTGAAGGCCGCTATCTGCGTCCGGAGGATAAAGATGGAATATTGATCGGCGATAAAATGGCACAGATACTCGGTGCTAAACCAGGTGAAGAGACCGTGCTGATAACTCAGGCGGCTGACGGATCGATTGGCGCAGGACGTTATCGCATTGTTGGTATTTTCAATACCGGAATTGAAGCTATCGATACCAATTATACCTTTCTTACCCTGGAAGCCGCGCGTGATCTGTACGCCATGTGGGGGCGGGCAACAGCATGGGCAATACGGCTGAACCAGCGACAACAATCAGACCAGG
Source organism: Acidiferrobacterales bacterium (assembly GCA_048060695.1). Lineage (GTDB taxonomy): Bacteria > Pseudomonadota > Gammaproteobacteria > Acidiferrobacterales > JAJDNE01 > JAZFSZ01. The sequence continues at coordinate 91,421 of JBGMQT010000001.1, read as the reverse complement.
TAGCAAAAGAACTTTCAAACAAACTGGGGCCAGACTACGAAGTACTCGGTTGGCGCAAGTTACTGCCATCAGTGGTGCAAGCGGTACAGTTCCACGAGGCCATGACTTATATCATTCTGGGTATTATGTTTGTAGTGGTAGCGGTAGGGATCGCCAATACCATTTTAATGGCGGTGATGGAACGCACCCGTGAGTTTGGCGTCATGATGGCACTGGGAACGTCACGTCCGCAGATTGTCGGGTTGGTGATACTGGAGTCGATGCTGCTCGGTATTGCAGGAATAATCGTCGGCAATATTGTTGGGCTTGGTATCAACTACTATTTCGCCAGTACCGGGCTAAATCTCGAGCAGTTTACCGCGGCGCTTGAAAGCATGCCGGGTCTTTCCGCGATAGTCTATCCGGTTTCACGTTGGGATCATATTGCGGAGCTGTCAGCTATCGTCTTCTTTATCAGCGTAGTACCGGCGCTTTATCCGGCCTGGCGCGCGGCAAGCATTGAGCCGGTCGAGGCCATTCGCGGAGTACGTACGAAAAAAGCGCGTAAGCACACCGCACGTGAGCATAAAACGCAGCGACGCACTCGCGCCGTATTCTGGGCTATCGCCAGTCGTGGTATTGCGCGCAACCCGCGTCGTGCCTTGTTGACTGCCGGTGCCACGGCGTTTGGGTTGGCCGCTTTTATTGTTTTGTATGCACTGATAGAAGGCTGGTATGAGCAATTGGTGGATAATTCGACCCGATATTTCAGCGCTCATGTACAAATAGAGCGCCAGGATTTCCGTCTGGACATGGAGCCGGGTCTGCGAATCGACGGGTATAAGCAGATTTTACAGAAGGTGAAGCAGGACCCGCGTGTCCTGGAGGCGTCTCCCCGGGTACAGGCTCGCGCTATGGTCAGCAGCCCGATGGCATCGGAACCCTTGCTGATATTGGGGGTCGATGCACTGAGGGAGCAGCGGATAACACAGTTGCAAAAAGTAATTATCAAGGGCAGTTATCTTGCGGCCAGCGAGAGAAACAGTATCGTCCTTGGGAAAAAGGTGGCGAAAAAACTTGGTGTCCGTATTGGCGAGAAAGTTGTTGTTACCGCTCAACAGGTGGGCGGCGATCTTGGTTCTGCCGCATATCGTGTCGCGGGCATATTTGAAACGGGCAATGAATTTTTTGATGGCCTGATGGGCCTGATTCCGCTTTCGGCGGGACAGGACTTGCTGGGTCTGGACAACAGCATTTCCACCATTGCGATATCGCTAAAAGATCGCCGGGATAGCCGGGTGTTTGCAGATAGTTTGAACAGCAGTATGGGCAACAATGGGCTCGAAGCCTTGCCATGGGAAACGCTGATGCCCGTCGTAGTACAAATGATCGAATTCAGTGATGTGTTCTTCTATATCATACTGGCCATTGTGCTGTTCGTGATTGCCATGGGAATAATGAACACTTTGTTGATGTCGGTGCTTGAACGCACTCGCGAGTTTGGTGTCATGATGGCGCTGGGGACAGAACCCGGACAGGTATTGCGTATTGTCATTTATGAATCGTTGGCATTGTCGGCAATCGGTATTGTTGCAGGTACCATTCTCGGTATTGCTGTGACGGCCTACTATCACAATGTGGGTATAGATCTTACCAGTTTAATGCAGGCGACCGAGGCGATACCGGGCATGACGCCCATCCTTAAACCGATACTCATTGTCGGAAGTTTGTGGTGGGCAGCTATTGCCCTGTTTGCCACCGGCGCAGTAACGGCAATTTATCCTGCCACCCGTGCGGCGCATCTGGAACCGGTTACGGCAATCAGGCATGTCTGATACAAGAATCTGGTCGGTACTTGCGCTTGGTTTGATTCTTGGAAATTTTTGGCAAGCAGCGAATGCACAAATCGAGATCAATGGTTATTACAAGAACTTGCTGGCCGGTTCTCGCACGTTAGCCTCTTTCTTTCCGCCTGCGACTGACTACACTGTCGACCTCAATCGTTTGCACCTGGAGTTGAAGGGGGACCTCAGCGAGAACACCGCGTTCAATGTACAATACGACAATGAAATTTTCCTGGGCGACTACCTGAAAACAAGCCAGTTCCAGGCACAAAAGAACATTCCCCAGGACACTTATTTAAATTTACGCAGTACTTATTTAGACAACCAGTCGGTGTTCGGCCGTCATGGTTTATATCGTGCCTATCTCGATACCCGTATTGGAAATGCGGATCTGCGAATCGGCCGTCAACGCGTTGCCTGGGGCAGCGCTCTGTTCTGGAGTCCAGTAGATATTCTCAATCCGATCGACCCCACGGCGCTCGAACGTGACCGACGTACCGGTGTGGATGCTGTCGTACTGGACGCGGATTACTCTGATCTATCCCGGGTTAGTGTGATGTATGCGGTGCACGCCACGCCGGTTCGCGCCAGCACCGCGGTACGTTGGCGTACCAATAAAGGTGGTTTTGACTGGGGTCTAAGCGCCGGCAGGTTCCGTAACGATGACATGGCCGGAATCGATCTGGCCGGGCAGATCGGCAAGATTGGTCTGCGCGGCGAAGTTACCCGGACGCAATCACCGGTTGATGGATCCTATACACGTTTTGTAGTGGGGGCGGATTATACCTTTTCGAATACGATCACCATCAATAGCGAGTTCTATTTTAACGGCCAGGGGGCGACCGATACCGGCGCATATGATTTCAACAGACTATTTAGTGGCGAGATTCAGAGTCTGGCGCAACGGTATCTGGGCTTGTATCTGGGGTATGACATCACACCGCTGTTAAAGTGGAAAAATTACTACATCAACAACCTGGATGATAAGAGTTTCTTCTATTCACCGGAAGTATCCTATTCAATAACACAAAACAGTGAATTGGCGTTCGGTGTCCAGATATACAGCGGCAGCGCAGTTAGTGAGTACGGTTCTTTTGAAAACATGGCGTATGGTCAATGGCAGTTATATTTCTGATGTTTGTCTATCGTGAGCTCAGCAGGCCGTACGTACTAATGTTGTGGAACGCATCGGCGACCAACGACAAACAACCTGAGGTAATACTGTCGGCAATAACCAGCCGGCTCGCACCCCTATCTGTAAATGCGGTCATCCATACCGTCAAATGGACAAACCAGTGACCCGGATAGATCCTTGCTTGGAGTATGCCGGTTTTTCGGTATTCTATTTACCCACGTTCGGCGATTACATTTTTCGAATGACCGGGATCTGGGGTAGCCAACAGGGAATCAACTACCCATCATTTCTCTCCCAGCTGGAAAAACTGTTGTAGAGCACGGGTAGAATAAATAATGTCAGGGCAGTAGAGGAGAATAGGCCGCCGACCACTACCGTGGCCAGGGGTCGTTGTACTTCGGAACCCACACCTGTCGCAAGCAACATCGGGATTAACCCCAGCGCGGCAATCGATGCGGTCATCAGCACGGGGCGTAATCGCGACAACGCGCCTTCCAGAACTGCCTGATCCGCCGGTAGACCATCGCTGAGTCGTTGGTTGATAGCATTAACCATGACCACGCCGTTCAATACCGCCACACCAAAGAGGGCAATAAATCCGATGGAACCCGGCACCGAAAGGTATTGACCGGAGATAAACAGGGCAGCGATACCACCAATCAGAGCCAACGGCACATTGATCATGATCAGTAATGCCTGACCCACGGAATGGAAAGCAAAATAGAGCAACAGAAATATCAGGCCCAATGACAACGGCACCACGATCATCAGCCGTGCCTGCGCACGTTGCTGATTCTCAAATTGACCGCCGAAGACGACCGTATACCCGGGTGGTAACGTGACCTCATCCTGAATGCGTGTCCGCAACTCGGCTACCAGGCCACCCATGTCCCGTCCCTCGACATTGGTCTGAATTACGACACGGCGCTGAACATCATCGCGACGAATTTGTGGTGGCCCTGATTCGATGGCCACTTGCGCCACATCCCCCAATCGTACCCATGCCCCACTCGGTGCCTTTAGAATGAGGCTGCGAATAGACTCGATGTTGTTGCGATACTCTTCAGACAATCTTACTGCGATGTCATAGCGCTCATTGCCACGAATGACTTGTCCGGCCTCGCGACCGCCGATGCCTTCCGAGACCAGATCCATAATTTGTGATACTGGAATACCGTAGCGGGCCAGGTGGTGTCGATCCGGGCGAATCACCAGTTGTGCCTCACCCGCAATCTGTTCCATTGCCACGCCACGCGTGCCTTCGATGCGTTTAGTCAGCATTTCGATCTCGCGTCCCTTGGTTGCAAGGACTTTCAAGTCGGATCCAAATAGTTTAATGGCTAGTTGGGCTTTGACACCGGACAGCAATTCATCAACCCGGGTGGCAATCGGCTGCGAGAAGGAAAATAACAATCCCGGGTGCGCCGACATCCTTTGTTCCAGCAGCACCTGCAATTCTTTTCTGTTCCCGGCACTGGTCCAGTCCGATACGGGTTTAAGGCCCATGTAAAGCTCTATATTGGATACGGGCTCCGGATCGCCTCCCAGCTCCGGGCGGCCGATGCGGCTGGATACATAAAGCACCTCCGGCACCTGCATCACAATGGCTTCCAGTTTACCCGCGACCTGCAATGCTGTTTTCAAGCTGGATGATGGTGCCAGCGTGACGCGCACATTGATGGTGCCTTCCTCGAGCTCGGGAACGAACTCTGTTCCGAGCCACGGTAATAACGCCAATGAGCCAAAAAAAAGACCGATTGCGATTCCGACTACCTGTTTGCGCTTCTCGAGTGCACGCGGTAAGACACGACGGTAGAATCGTGCCAGTGGCCGCATGACCGGGCTGGATTTTTCGCGCTCCCCATGAAGAAATACATAAGTGGCAAGGGCTGGTACGACGACAAGAGCAACCAGTAACGATGCCAACATGGCCAGTACAATTGACACGGCCATTGGCTGAAACAACTTGCCCTCAACCCCCTCGAGAGAGAACAGGGGTGCGAATACAATAATAATGATAATAACGGCGAAAAATACCGGTCGGCCGACCTCACGTGCGGCATTTTGAATACGTAACGCAATACCATGTCGATCATGCGCAGCATCAAAGAGATCGGGGTCGCCGGGAGCGATTGCCGCTTGCAAGTCATGCCGATGTTCATCATCGGGTCGGGTTAGATGGCTGAAAATGTGCTCCATCATCACAACCGAGCCGTCGACCATCATGCCAATAGCTATAGCGAGTCCCCCGAGCGACATCAGATTTGCAGATATACCCCAGTAGGCCATGGCCATCAGCGCCATACCAATTGAGATCGGAACGGAAATCAATACCAGCAACGCAGCACGCATGTTCATGAGAAACAGCATCAACACAATCACGATCAGCACAAATGCCTCGATAAGAGCCTTGATTACGGTGTTGACGGCACGACTGACCAGGTCCGCCTGGTCATAAAAGGGAACCAACTTAACTCCTTTGGGTAGCGCTTGCTGAATAGCAGGCAATCTTGCTTTCACGCCATCAATAGTTGCCTTTGTGTTGGCGCCCATACGTTTCAAGACGATACCAACCACGACTTCGCCCATCGGAACCGGTTTGTAGTCGTCATCGCGTAGCGTCATGGTGACCGCGCCTTGACGAATTTCAGGCCCAAAGGTGACTTTGGCGACATCGCGTACCCGCACGACAACGCCGTCTTTATTTTTTACCGGTACGTTGGCGATATCGCTCAGGCCTGCATCATTGCTTCTTATCCAGCCGACACCGCGGATCACCAACTGCTCGGCACCGCGGTCGAGGTACCAGCCACCGGCATTCCGGTTGCTGGATTCTATGGCCTCTGACACAGCCGTCACGCTCAATCCGTAAGATAATAGGCGTTGCGGGTCGAGCTGTACCTGGTATTGACGTACTTCACCACCGAAAGACAAGACATCAGTTACACCCGTGACCGGCATGAGTAACAACTTAACGACCCAATCGTTCAGGCTGCGTAGTGCCATGACATCAAACTGGCCGGGGTCTTCTGCACGAAGAATATACTGGTAAATCTGACCCAGACCGGAAGTATTGGGGCCCATTTCCGGTATACCCACGCCATTGGGGATCTGTTCGCGCGCCGCTTGTAGTCGTTCGAAGACGAGTTGTCGTGCAAAATAGATGTCCACACCTTCCTTGAATACGACAGTGACCACTGACAATCCGGTTTTTGAGATAGAACGCACTTCCTCGACATCCGGCAGGGCGTACATCACGGCTTCAATAGGATAAGTAATAAGTTGTTCTACCTCTTCGGCCGCCAGACCGCGGGCTTCGGTATTGACGGTAACTTGCACATTGGTGACATCAGGAAACGCATCCAGATTCAATTGCGGCAGGATAAGTACACCACCAACGATCGTGGCACCAAGCGCCAGCAGAACCAAAAGTCGGTTCAAGACTGCCGCATCAATAATTTTGTTTAACATGATCGCCTCTCAGTGGTTGTGAACTTCGAAGCCACTCTTGGCGAGCTCGGATTGAATAAAAAACGCCCCTTTCGTTACAACACGCGTACCCGGCTTTAGTCCCTTGATTATCGTGCTGGATTCGACTGTGCGGACCACTTCAATCTCGACCGGTTCAAGGTAGCCGGGTTTTGCCTCAACAAACACCACCCAGTCACCATCAGGGCTGCGCAATACGGCACTCTCTGGCAATGCGAGGGTTGGGAGGCCCACGCCCACGGCGATTTCAGCGGTAGCAAACATGCCCGGTTTCAATCGACCGCGTGGATTCCGGATCAATGCGCGCGCCTTCACGGTACGCGTGGTTTCATCCATTTGCGCTCCCACGGAAAGCACTTTGCCGTGGAACTGTCCCCCGGGGTACGCTTTGGTGGAGAGTGTAACTTTTTGGCCGCGCTGTACTTTCGCCAATTGCATTTCCGTTAGCGCGAGCTCCGCCCAGACGGTGCGTAAACTCGCAATGACATAAAGCTGTTGCCCCGGTATGACGGTATCGCCAGTGGTGAGCTTGTGCTCAACCACGATACCCGAAATCGGGCTATGTACATGTTGATGCGAAAAAGGTTTGCGAGTTTGTGACAGTTTATCGATTTCGCTCGGGGTTAGACCGAGGATCTGTAAACGCTGGCGTGCATCAGCCAAAAGTGATTGGTTATCGATATTCTCTGCGCCATCATGGGTGGCGCGATCAAATATCAATAGATACTCATGCTGCGCACTTAGAAATTCCGGACTATAAATTTTGGCCAGTAGTTGGTTCTTTTTTACGCGCTGATTGGCGAATACAGATACATTCTCGGCCCAGCCGGAAGATCGTGCCGTCAGGGCAACACGGCGGCGTTCGTTATAGCGAACCTCTGCATTCGTCTGTAACAATTCGACCAGTTTTTTAGGTCGCAGTATTTCAATAATTACGCCTTGTTCTTTTAGTGCTTTTGGATCGAATCTGACACCAGATTTCTCGATAGGTACTGCGTTTTCTGGTTGTTTATGCTTATCCCCGGATTTGTTCAGCGTATTGTTATCGCGCACATGATCTTCATTACTTGCATCGACTGGCATCGATATCACCAGTGAAACTGCGATCAACATTGCGCCCAGCGTAGCGGGAAGCAATAAATTATTTCGTTTACTAGTAGACTTCATTGTTCAGTCTCCGACAGGTTTTCACCCAGAGTATCGAGATCAACCCTTGCCGCTTTGTATTCGGCAAGAGTTTCCAAATAATCTATTTGCGTATCCAGAAATGTCCGGTAAACATCAAGCAAATTCAGCGCATCGATGCGGCGAACACGGTAGGCTTGTTGTGCCGCCTTTCGCTGGTCTTTTACGTCTGGCAAGATGATGCGCTGGTAATCCGCCAGCTGTGTAGAAAGCGACGCGGTTTTTTCGAAATGCTGTTGTAACCGCGCCTTGAGCGCGAGGCGCCGTTGGTTATTACGGTGACGCATCGCATTGTATGCAGCGTTGGCCTCACCCTCACGACCACGTTGTCGGTCGGTACCCGGGAGAGGAAACGACAGCTCTACTTTACCAGTCCACGCGTAATCCGCATTGAACCCGTCGTATAAACGTTGGCGCCCGATGCCAAGTGTCATGTTGGGTCCCCGTTCTTTGCGAATCGCGACATACGACTCTTTCGCATGATCTACTTCTTGTTGCATTATTTTCAGACTGGGAGATCGTTCCAGGGTGGTTGCCACCCAACTGGCACGATCGGATGTGAGCGATACATAATCCATCTGCCCGAGAACCTTTAGCGGTCTACTTTCCTCCGCCCCCAAGAGGACAGCCAATGCGCGCTTAGATCGTTTCAGTTTGATTATGGTGTTACGTCCCTCTGCATCCAGTCGTTTTGCCGCAATGCGTATACGCAACAGATCGACATAACTTCCCTGGCCACTTTGGAAACGGGAACGGGTAATGGCCAGCGCCTCGTTAGCATATTGAATCGTTTCACTAACCAGTCGATTGATTGATTGTGCCAGCAATACCTGGTCAACGGCCTTGCTGACCTGGGAGACGACGCGCAAGCGAGCACGTTCCAGCGAAATGGTGGCAATATTAATACCAAGATTGGCTACACGTTTGCGGGCACGTGTGGCGCCCATCCAGTCTATGCTTTGTTCGATACCAACCGACTGATTACCGAAGCTGCCGGGATCGGTAGATTTTGCCTCTTCGAATTCCCAGAATAGGGTGGGAGATTTCCATCCGTCCACTCGTTGCCGGGTGGCCCTGGCGAATTTAACGTCCTGCTTTATTGCCAGATATTCCGGATTGCGTTCAAGGGCAATCGAAACAGCCTGTTCGCGCGTGATCGACGATGGTATCGCGACAGTTTCTGCTTCATTTGGCGCGACATTTGCGCCCTTGGCAAACGCCGCAATCATAATTGAAGCCAGGAGCATACCCCTGACGATATGTACATAAGTAAAAGACATGGTATCTCTCATTCATCCAACAAATATTTATCCGGCAAAAAGCCGGACAGGGACTATTCAGGACTGCCGAGAGATCGGGGGTCGTAGAAATACTCTGGCGCTGGAACTCAGGAAGGTATTACCAACCAACGGTATCGTGTCGTCGTGGGTCGTTGGTGTGGTAATGGAATTAGAAAAAGACAGGCCCGCAAAGTGAGAGCCAAGATGCCCACAGTGGTCGTTGTGTATGTTCACATCAGGATCGCTGTTTTGATCGAATAGAACGACTCCAGAACCGTCGGAGGCGATTGATTCGATATGAATATCCGCCACTGCCGCAGTGGTGGTGAAGAGGATATAAATAATCAGCAAGAAGCTGAGTTTGTGTTTCATTTTGATCTTTGATGCGAATCTATACCGGCTATTGTCCAGACTGGCGTAAATATTGTCAAGCTTGGCCGTTGAGACGGCACAATTAAACAAAAGTTCCTGCAACAAGAACGTTAGTTTGTTTGCCAATCAACGGGCCAGGAAATGCCTATGGGTAAATTGCGCCTCAATGACTTTCTTTATGCCCGGGCGGCGAATCTGTACTTTGATGTGGTATATATTTTTGTTCGGCATATCAAAATAGTTACCGTAGGTAATCGTGCCGGCGATCTTCATGGGTTCGAGCTTTTTCCTGTTGCTTCCCAGCCCGAGTTCCATAACGCCAGCCGTGACCGTTACATTTTCAATTCGTTTACCTGTAGCATCGTCATATAAGGCCACGACCACATGGTCACGGTGGCCCTTGGTCGGAACTCCTCCATGCATCTTATGTTCCGGGTGCTCGTCGGAGTGGCCCTTGATAATCTGTGCCGGCATTACGCCCAGGTAGATCGCCACACCATCAACTACCTGGAAATTCTCCGGGGCGTTTGCCGCTACGGCAAGGGGGTTAATAATGGCCACACCGATTAGCACGAGTGCGGCATTCAATAAAGTTTTTACAGAGTGAGTGTACATGCCATATTCTCCTGTCTAGTTGGACGAAGTGTTTTCTTCCGGTGCACGCAGAAACCAGAGTTGATACAGTGAAATCAGAATCTGTCCTGCCCACGCCAGTCCGAGCAGCGCACCGGCTGTCAACACCGTGTAGGCGTAAACCGGATCCCACTTGGTAAGAAACCAGGCGAGGATATCGGCGAAAATCGCCAAAAAGGGCAACACTATCAGCGTCGTTTTGAGCCAACCGGCCAGAACGGTGAGACGAAAGATAAACCCTATCCCCAAGGCAACGAGCCCGATACCGAACAAATGGATATGGGACAGTTTTAACAAGGTATGTAACGATTCGCCGGTATCAACATCCGCCACCTCCTTGATACCTTCATAGGTGGAGAGGTTGGGGATCTTCAAACCCGATGCTGGACTGTGGCATTGTAAGCAGGATTTTTCGAGGATAGGGCGGATGACAATACTATAGTTCTTTTCGGGTGCCCCGCTTTTTAGCCAGGCCACGATTTCGTGGCGGTCATTGAGCTGCTGGAGGTAGCCGGCCATGGGGCCACGAATCGCCCCCTCCAGTCGTGTGCCGCTACGGTTTCCGTAATAATTCTCGGCAATGTCTTCGATCGATAGACCCGGTTTACCGTCGTGCCCCTGATGACTGGTATATAGATACACCAGTGCCATCAGATAGCCGGTGCCCATGAGTAGAAGAAATGCCGTATAGAGCAGTTTCTCGCTCAGCGAGCAATCACAGAAGCAACGTTGTCTCACGTGGGTCTCTCATTTACGATGGCCAACACCATAAGTTAAAACACCTGAAACGGCGCCTAAGGCACATGTAGGGAGCCAATATCGATACCGGTCATTGATTGGCACGGCATATCTCCCGGGATCGTTCAACCACCCGTTATTCACACTACCCGCCAGCTAGCTAACCAGTACGATAACAGAAAACAAACCCACCGAAAACAGCGTTTGCCAATGTATGACACATTTACCAGGGAGTCCGGTAAAGATTGGCGCTGAGATTGTATCGATCCAGCTAAAAGACTGTGTGCGTGATAACGGTCTTTATCGCACACAGAATGGTGTTCATATTGCGATTCAGGGTAGATTCTTTTACGAAGAATCAAAAAAACCGGTCACGGAGGAGTAAGCTAATATCACCACCACCCTCAGTGGCAAGACTTTCTCGACGCTATCCTGCGCAGCACGACAATTGTTTTACATCTTTAGTAAAGAATTGCGCAGCGAGTTTTAGTCCTTCGACCATGGTGAGATAGGGAAACAACTGGTCGGCCAGATCCTGAATGGTCATGCGGTTACGGATCGCCAACACCGCCGTCTGGATTATTTCACCACCTTCAGTCGCCAATACCTGGCAACCGACAATGCGACCAGTGTCTTTTTCCGCGACCAGTTTAATAAAGCCGCGGGTATCCATATTGGCAATGGCACGAGGAACGTTTTCCAGATCCAGAGTGCGGCTCTCGACATCCAGACCCTGGTCTTTGGCCTGTTGTTCTGTCAAGCCAACGGTACCGACTTGAGGATCGGTAAACACGACCGCGGGCATAACCGACAAATCAATGGCCACGTCGTCACCGGTCATATTTCGCGCCGCACGTGTTCCTGCTGCCGCCGCGACATAGACAAACTGCGGTTGATCGGTGCAATCGCCGGCGGCGTAAATGTGTTCAACATTGGTGCGCATGTGATCATCAATGACAATGCCGCCGCGTTTGTCGGTCTTGATGCCAACCTTGCCCAGATCCAGTGCCGCGGTATTCGGCGTCCGACCGGTGGCCACCAGCAACTGGTCACCCCGAACTTCGCCGTGACCGGTTTGCAGAACAAAATGATTACCGTCATGGTCAACAGAATCGGGCGATGTATTCAGCATCATCTTGATACCCTCATGTTCAAATGCGGCCATCAGACCATCGCCTATCGCCGGATCTTCTTTTGACAACAGCGTGCTGCGTGCCAGTATTGTCACGTCGGCACCGAGGTGGCGGAATGCCTGCGCCAGCTCCAGTGCAACCACCGCGGCGCCCAGCACAATTAATTGTTCTGGTACCGTTTCTGCAACCAGAGCCTCGGTAGATGTCCAGTAAGGCGTGTCTTTGAGTCCCTTGATATCGGGTATCGACGGACTGGCGCCCACCGCCAACAAAATCCGGTCGGCCTTAATTTCTTGCTCAGCGCCATCCGCTTTATCGACAATCAAAGTGCCGGCATCTTTAAAGCGTGCCATTCCCCGTACCAGGTTAATGCCGGGATTGGTCTCCAGAATACTTTCGTATTTAGCGTAGCGCAGCGTTTCCACTATCTCCTGCTGCTGGGTCACCATGGCCTTGCGATCAATCCCGGGGGTATTCAGCGTTAAACCGTTAATCGTGTGATGTCCCTGAAGATGGGCAATGTGTGCATCACGAATCATGATCTTGGAAGGCACGCAGCCTATGTTGACACAGGTGCCGCCAATGACTTCCCCGCCTTCGATAATCGTGACCGTTGCCCCTTGTTCAGCGGCTTTAATCGCCGCCGCAAATGCGCCGGAGCCAGTACCGACTATCGCCACATGCAGACCGCTGCCGCCACCGGCTGACACAGCGCCATTACCGCTCATGAAGCTGGCACCATAGCCTTTGGACTCGATCGCCTTGAGTAGCTTACTGTTGGCTACCACCCCCTGGGTCTCAACTTTTGCCAGTCCGTCATCATACGAGACCGAAGCACGGACACCGTCAAGCGCATTCAGTGCGTCCTGCGCACTTTGTGCACAGTGGTCGCAGGCCATGCCGGTGATTTGTAAGTTGACTGTATTCATGTGAGTCTTCCTATTAATCAGGCGTCAGGTTAAATCGCGCCGCATTCAGTTTCTTGCCGGCAGCAAATGCTTCATCCAGGGTTAGAAGAAAGACGCCCTCGTGATTTTCGAGCCATGTTTCGCCCGCCTGTCGATCTTTAAAGAAATAAACAAAGTGGCAGAAACTTGCCGTGACGTTGGTTCGCAGTTCCTCTGCGGTCGGTATGACAAACGACACCACAACGTCTTTATGGCTCTCTGCGATTGCGCCGTCAGGTGAGACGGTTAGCGTGATTTCTTCACCACTTTGTTCGCATTTCGATGTGATATGGGCGGTTTCCCCAACCAGCTCCGGAATAAACAGGCTGTCCCAGGCGCACCAGGTGTATGTGGTTATACCGTCGATGTCCATGCAGTGGCCCGTGGGTTGCACGGTAATACCCCAGAAGCCAATAACATCATTGTTGTCATCATAAAATATACCCGGCCAGTCGTTCAGGGTTTCAACCAACTCGTTTTCCGGACGAGATAGAATCTTCCCGAGGTTTGCAAACGATACCGGCTTTCCTCTGGAAAGCATTTGGTAAAGCGTCCGTGTTAGCCGTTGGTCCGCCTCACCCATGGCCGGGATCGCCTCAAGAAATATCGTGGTGATTTGGCTGGGGTCGACCAAGCCAGGAGTTGTTCTATGCGTTGTTGTTACGACAGTCATCACTTCCCCATGATTTCCAAGAACGTTAGATCTATTTCTTCAGTGTTGACGGGTAACCAGCATCGGTGGTTGCCTTAATCAAGGCCTTGACGTTGGTCTTGGCCGGATCGAAGGTCACGGTAGCGGATTTGGTCTCCAGGCTGGCTTTGGCCTTGACCACGCCATCAACCTTCTCCAGTGACTTGCGGACCGTAATAGGGCAAAACTTGCATGTCATATTTTGCACGTCAAGGGTGACGGTCTTGACCTCGGCCGCTTGCATGACAGGTGAACCAATGAAAGCGAAAATCATCAGCAATGGAATTAATGTTGCTTTTATCATCCTGGTAACTCCTGATTGGTAATTTAAAAACGAATCCATCTATTCAAAAAAATAGATTCCGTAGTATGGGAAGGTCAGCAAGGCGGCCAGCACAACCGTCACCACCCAGAAAATAATGCGTTGATTGCGACGTGTTGCGGGAATGGCGCAGACATCACCGGGGGCGCATTTACGCGGAGCGATGTAGAGCTGATAGAACGACCAACCCAGAAACCCCAGCGTAATGGTGACAAAAATCCATCGATAGGGAGTCAGTGCTGTCAGGGAACTGACCCAGGCACCACCGATACCCAGGGCCAGTAACACAATGGGGGCAACACAACACAGGGAAGCACCGATGGCGGCAAGTGCCGCTGCGATCATGGAACGGCTTTCGGTTTTTGTGGTGGTGGCTGATATCGCCTCTGACATATCTATATCCTCTGTTCTTGCAGTGGTTGTTGATACCGCCTCTGACATATTTATATGTCCTTTGGTTCTCTCAAATTGTTGCCAGCATAAACCCCGTACTAAAGTACGGAGTCAAGTCTCCCTGTTCCGTTTCGTGGGTGCATCCCGGGGTGGGCCCACAATCAGCTAAAAAGGGATAGCCTCAGGATTGCTTGCCAGACAGGTTTTCGACAATGGGGCAGTGCGCCGGGTTTTTGTCTGTTTGGCAGGTTTGGATCAGTGTATCCAGAGTTTTTCGCAAGTTCTTAAGGTCCCTGATCTGCTGGTCGATTTGCGCTCGTTTTTCCTCCGCGCGCGTGCGTACGTCCTTGCAGTTACCATCTCCCAACTCCAGAAGTTCGGCAATCTCTTTCAGACTAAAACCAAGCTGCTGGGCGCGTTTGATGAATTTCAGGCGATCAATTGCCTCGAGCGGATAATGGCGATAGCCCTCAAGCGGTTTCCGCGGTTCCTGTATCAAGGCCATGCGCTGGTAATAACGTACTGTTTCGACATTAACCCCGGCTTCCCGGGCCAAATGGCCAATCGTCAATTTTCTGTTACCCATTTTGCTGTATTTGCGGCATTTTTTAATTTCTAGTCCGTAGTTAAGTACGGTATATAGCAGAAATTTTCGGGACTGAATAATCCCTTGACCTGGAGTGGACTCCAGCATGTAGTCTCCATTTAGTGAAAATATTTTGTAAATTCGGGGAACTTGGAGTGGACTCCAGCTTGTCTCACACCACAGAACGGAAAATTAACGAGGAAAAAGATGTCTAGCCAAAAAACCACGATTGCCGTCGTAGCCCTGCTCGGTGGCCTGTTTGCCGCTAATGCCCAGGCCCATGACCCGATATTCGGCATCGGCCCCCACGTACTCTATAAGGGTGGTATCGAGATATCGCCTGAGTTGCATACCGAAAAACGGGGCAGTCAGGAAACAACGGGGCTCGGTCTCGAACTCACCTACGGTATCACCGGTGATTGGGCCGCGGGGGTGGATTTACCTTATACCTACAAAACCGATACCGGTACAAGCGCCTCCGGATTAGCCGATGTGTCGGCATTCACCAAATACCGTTTCTGGCGCCGGGACACTCTGGGGCTGCAAGAATCCGCGGCGGTGATGCTGAAAGTGAAAGCACCCACCGCCAGTACTTCTACCACACCGCCATTGGGTTCCGGTGCCACCGATGTGATAGCGGGACTAGCCTATGGCTACGAAAGTCGAAAATGGTATCGCTGGGCCAGCCTGCGCTACCGACAGAACGGTCGCAATAACGCGGGGTTGAAGCGTGGCGACAAAGTATTAATTGATTTCGTCGGCGGTATTCGCACCCGGCTCACTAGCTACCTGCAACCCGATACAGTCTGGTTGCTCGAACTCAATGGTGAGTTTGGGCAGCAGGCAGACAATAACGGCACGTCGATCGCCAATACCGGGGGGACCGAGTGGTTTGTGTCCCCTGGCATTTTCTGGACCAAACGAAATTTTGCTGTCAAGGCTGGTATACAGATTCCGGTATACAGTGCGCTCAATGGTACCCAGGCAAGAAGCGACTATCGCACCAAGACCACTCTCGAGTGGCACTTGTAGCACCAAATATTTTTAGCTAAATACTCTTTCCAAGGAGACAATGTAATGAAACAACTTTTACTGTTGATAATGATAAGCGTCATGCCCTTGACCGCATTCGCGGCCGGCACGCACTATAAGATACGTGTTGACGGACTGGTTTGCCCTTTCTGCGCCTATGGTGTCGAAAAGAAATTCAAGAAAATTGACGGTGTAAAGAAAATCGATGTGAATCTTGACAAGGGACTGGTACATGTTGACGTTGCCGAGGGTATAAAATTCTCTGAACCGCAACTGAAGAAGCTGTTCAAGGACGCCGGATTTACCTATCGTAGTATGGAAGCGACACCGAAGTAGGCAAAGACTATGCAGAATTCACGAATTAACGAAAGCAGTGCAACATGGTTCACACTTTTTACCACCACCACCACCCTGGTGTGCTGCGCCATACCCATCGCGCTGGTCACCTTTGGTCTCGGTGCGACAGTGGCGGCGATGACCAGTGCATTACCCTTCCTCATTGTGCTGAGTAAATACAAAGTGTGGGTGTTTGCGTTCTCGGGGTTAATGCTGGCTGTTACTGCCTGGTTCATGTTCCGGCCAGGCCGCAGTTGTCCCGTTGACCCGCAACTGGCAGCCCTGTGTGAACGCGCCCAGAAATGGAATCAGCGTATCTACTGGTCTTCGGTCGCGTTATGGGGCATTGGATTTTTCGCAGCATTTCTTGCCTTGCCCTTGCGTATCGCGCTGGATCTTTGATCGGAGGACGAAACGTGGCGCTCAGTATCGAGGTTTTTGCTTCCCCCGGGTGCGCCAAGTGCGGGCGGGCGAAAGACGAATTGCGCAAACTGTCTCGGGAGATTGGCGAAGACGCGATTCGCTGGCGTGAAGTGAACATTCTGGATGAGATTGACTATGCGGTTTCCCTCGGTGTGATGTCTGCACCGGCAATCGCCATTGACGGCGAATTGGTATTTACCGGCCTGCCTTCACAAAGAAAATTGCGCGCAGAACTGGAATCCCGGCTCAAAGAAAGTTACAAAAGAGATCGGCCGTGACAACCATGTTGCTGGTAACGGCTTCGGTACTTGGATTACTGGCCTTCTTTGAACCTTGCACCATTGCCACCAACACCCTGTTTTCTGTACGTGCGCACCGGATGACCCGCAGCGGGTGCTACCAAAGTCTGTTGACGGTTTGGCTGGCCCGCAGCGTTCTGCTGGTTACCTTATTCGTGATTGCTGTTTCCATAACGGATGCACTCGCATGGAGTATTTATCTTTCCAGTGCAATCCTGATCGCGCTAGCCGTGGTTTACGTTGTCTCCCGATTCACCTATTTACCCGTGCCGCATCTGGAGTTCTTTCGACTGATGCCAGGCGGTGACCGCTTGCCATTCGCGGTTCGGCTGGGGCTCACACTTCCAGCCTGTACATTGCCACTTATTGTAGTTGTTGCTGGCATTGTGATAGCAGTTGGCTCGCCAGGTTCGGCTGCACTGGCAGGATTATTATTCGCTAGTCTGTTCACTCTACCAACCGCGATCGCCGCATTAACCGGTGTTCACGACGACGCCCGCGAATTACTGAACCGTGCGGCCAAGGTAAGCCCCTATGTAACGGCAGTATTGCTTCTCGGTGGCGCTCTGTATTTGCTGGTTCCGTCACTCAATATCAATACCGAAACACTGAAAATTGCGCTGGCACAGGCGAGTTGGGCTGGCATTGGTATCGCCTTTCTTGCCGGTTTCCTGTTCAGTTTCAATCCGGTCTCTTTTGCTTCTATTCCCATGATGCTGGCTTATGTGACCAAAGCCCACGAGGAACGGCGTGCCTTGTTGATGGGCAGTGCCTTCGTGACGGGAATGCTGGTGACCCATGCCGCGCTAGGGGTGATTGCGGCGTTGGGTGGTGAATGGGTTCAAGGTGTCATGGGAAGAGAGTGGGGGCTTTTTCTGGGGCCACTGCTTATTGTCATGGGGCTGATGTGGTCGGGCCTGTTGAACGTTCGTTTGCCCTGGTTTGGGTTAAGAGGGCGTCGAGCAACCGGCTTGTGGGGTGCATTCCTGCTGGGCATTCCTTTTTCAGTCGCCGTCTGTCCCTTCTGTACGCCGGCGTTGCTGGTAACACTGACCGCTAGCGCGGCCATCGGCTCCGTACCCTTCGGTCTAGCCCTGTTGCTCGCCTTCGCGGCCGGGCGCAGTATACCTATTATATTGGGCGCATGGAGCATGGGTTGGCTCGACTCCCTGAGCATGTTTTCGCGTCACCAGAAAACACTGGAAGTCATTGCCGGAATAACACTGGTTGGCACCGGCCTTTATTTGATAAATGAGTATTTCTTTTTCATCGAATACTAGACCGAACTGAATCTATGGTCGAAACCATAATGCGAGAACCAATATGAGGTATGCTATCCATTATGAATGAGTACCGCATTGGAGATGTTGCACACGAGCTGGATATTAGTACTGATACCCTGCGTTATTATGAAAAGATTGGACTGTTACTCGGGGTAGCGCGCTCTGACTCGGGCATACGCTTTTATCAGGAAAAAGACCTGTCTCGAATCAAGTTCATCAAACGTGCACAACGAATGAATTTTAGTTTAGCGGAGATCGGCGAGTTATTGAAAATGCGAGATAATCCGCAGAAGGCGCAAAACGAAGTACGGCAGTTAACAGCGAACAAACTGGTAGAAATCGAAACAAACGTCGACGAACTGAGCACGCTGCGCGACGAATTGCAATTGTTGCTGAATCTTTGTCGCGGTGCCGAGGATGGTTGCCCGATAATCGAAAACATCAATAACCGGGAAGGCAATAAGAAAGGCAGTAGATAACCACAGCCCGCGAGGGGGATTCCGCGTTTCAAACTGAACTATTGTAAACTGCCGCGATCTCATGCCCGTACATACATAAAGTCTTAATCCCTTATCCATGCAGTTTCTCAGACGACACAAAACACGCCGTTTAACTGGATATGCCTTGCTGCTGATTGCCCTGTTTCTGCAGGTTCAGACCGCGTTCGCCTGCAATCTCATGGAAGGGAAGGTACAAGCGATCTGCTGTTGCGACACACAGATGGAAAAGGGCTGTAGCTCCGGCGGCGGCTGCGAAAGCAATGCCTCTGTCGCGCAGGGTGATTGCTGTCAGATTGTCGTATCCACCCCGACAGCAGAAAGTGCCACTTCGGCCATGGTAGCGAAGGCCATCCTCGACCGGTCTGATATTCCGCAGCCGGATTCTAGTCACGCTTCGTTACCGATGATACCCGGGACACCACCCTCGACGAGACCTGTGATTGCTGCGATCGGGTCGAATCCCACGCCATGGCTTGCAGGCAAAAATACCTATTTAGTCACTCTTCGTATTCGCGTTTAACCAATTTTCGAATCTATCCGTACCGGACTGGCAATGGCGTTGTTCCATTGGCATCGGGTGTTGCAAGAATTATTCGGAGATTTGGCATGTTAACGCGTAAGAAGGGTCTTAATTGGCCTAAAAAATTATTATTGATATCGCTGGCGGTTCCCTTTACCGCGAACTGGGCGGGCGATCCGGTTTCGTTTGCGGGGCAAGACAAAATCACCGCTACGCAATTGACGATCGCAGTACTGCAGCGGAACAAGTCGTTGTCCGCAATGACCGCGGCATGGCAGGCGGCGCGTGCGCGAATTGCATCTGCCAGGGCATTTGAAGACCCCATACTTTCCTACACTCTCGCGCCCGACACGCAAAATCTGGCTGGGCAGGATCTGGGTCAGAAAATTATCCTGTCTCAAAAGTTACCCTGGCCCGGAAAACGAGGTTTGCAGGGGGAGCAGGCGGAACAGCGGGCCAATGCCAGAAAGGAACGTATAACATTGACCAGTCTTGCTCTACAGGAGGAGAGCCATCGACTGTACGCGGAATGGTTTTACATCCATGAAGCGATTCGAATTAACCTTGTCAATCGTGAGCTCTGGGACGAGTTTCGGATAATTGCCGAACTCAAATACAGTACCGGGCAAGCCTCCAGGCAAGATGCCCTTCAGGCGGCGGTGGAACAGGTGACACTGGAGCACCATGCAATCGTGCTGCAGCGGCGACAGCATCATATTCGTGCTCGTATCAATCATCTTCTCAATCATTCACCGGAACGACGAGTTCCTTCTCCGGCCGGTATAGAAGGCCCCCGAGCACTACCGGATGCATCGGTACTGCGTGGTCGGGCCATGTCTTCCCACCCTTCGATCCTGACATTGCGTGCCGAATTGCAGGCCCAACAGGCGCAAACACGGCTTGCCAAGCGAAACTACTTTCCCGATTTCAAGGTATCTGTTGGTTATAACAGTCTGTGGGCACAACAGGAGAAACGCAACACCATTGGTGTGGGCCTGAATCTGCCACTCGCCTGGAGCAAGCGCAAGGGAGATGTCGATGAATCAAAGGCATTGGCCCGGCAACTGCAATGGAAGCTGCAGGACAAACTCATGGAAGTTGCCAGCAAGACACAACAGGCATACGACAGCATTGAAGAAAGTCATCATGCGATAACACTGTATCGGAACAAGCTGGTTCCTCTGGCCGAGGAAAGTTTACAAGCCGCGCGCTCTGAATATCAATTTGGCAAGGGGGACTTCCTGCGTCTTGTGAGTGCGGAGAAAAGTCTAATGCAAACGCAACTCAGCTGGATTCGAACGCAATCTGAATATCACCACCGACTGGCTGTACTTGCCAGTCGAGTCGGGGATTCACGGATTATGACGGGCGAACTAGCCGGTAAAACAGATGTCGAGGGCGTGGCACGATGAAATATATATTTTCCAGAAAACAACTTCTTCTTGGTGGTGGTACATCGGTTGCACTGGTGCTCATTCTTGCCGGATTGGTGCTCTTTGGACGCGGGTCCAATCAGGCTATCGACACTGGTAACCGCTACTATGCGGGTCCCTTTCAGGTCTTTGTCACAATTGACCCCGAACAACCGCGTGTTGGTAAAAACCGGCTCCGCATCGATTTGCTGGATAAAAACGATCGACCCGTGGGAGACGCACGGGTTAAGGCCGTGGCCGAAATGCCATCCATGGGATCAATGCCAGTGATGCGTGCACCCGCCAGCATCGAACAAACCAAAAAGGGGAGTTATCGCGGCGAGTTCGAGCTCTTGATGACGGGCGCATGGCCGTTAACGCTGGACATCATGTCAGCAAAAAAAGGTAAAGCCAGTCTGACCTTTGATCTGACTACGAGCCGTTCCGGATTGCGCCTGATGTCAGCAACCCCCAGTAGCATCGCACCGTTGTCAGCCGATTCGAACGAGCTGCCAACGTCAGCGAGTCAGGAAAGGGAAGAAACACCCGGCACCATTCGTATGGGTGCGAAACGACGCCAGCTCATCGGCGTTACCACTGGTATCGCGGAAGAAAGAATTCTGGTGAAGACAATCCGTGCCGCCGGTCGCGTCACCTATGATGAAACCCGGCTGACGGACATTACATTAAAGTTTAATGGCTGGATTGGAAAATTATGGGCTAACTCGGTGGGTGCAAGTGTCAGGAAAGGGCGGCCATTGTTTTCCATTTATAGCCCGGAACTGGTGTCGGCTCAGCAGGAGTACCTTGAAATCCTGCGTCGGCGCAAGGATCGAAATGATTCGTTACTGATTGCCGCAAGGCAACGGCTCAAACTCTGGGATATCAGTCCGGCACAAATTCGTGATCTTGAAAAACGAAACAAACCGAAAAAGGATATGCCGATACTCTCACCCGTTACTGGCACGGTGATTGAGAAAAACGTAGTCGCCGGCAGTGCCGTGAAAACCGGCATGCGACTGATGCGCATTGCTGATCTTTCGAACGTATGGGTGGAGGGCCAGATTTACGAATACGAAATCGAGCATGTGAAGCAGGGTATGGATGCCGAAGTTGTGTTGCCAGATTATGGCGGTCGCAGACTTCCAGCCAAGGTGGCCTATGTCTATCCATACCTTGAGGGTGATACGCGCACGGCGCGAGTGCGCGTTGTGTTGGATAACAAAGACGGTCTGTTGCGACCCGAAATGTACGCGCACGTACATTTGAAAATTGATCTTGGCAAACGTCTGGTAGTTCCCGAGGGTGCCGTACTTTACGCCGGTAACAGCCGCATTGTCTTTGTTGATCTGGGTAAGGGACAGCTGCAACCCCGAAAGGTCAAAACCGGTGTGCGCAACAATGACGTTATCGAAGTACTGGAAGGGCTCTCGATAGGCGACAAGGTGGTTACCTCTGGTAATTTCCTCATCGCTGCGGAAAGCAAGCTCAAGTCGGGGATCGACCAATGGTAAATGATGAAGGGAAAACCGGTCCGATTGAACGCCTGATTCGATATTGTGCACTTAATCCGTTGCTAACTCTGCTGATTATCGCAGCGGCAACATTTTGGGGTTATCGCTCGTTGGTGACGACACCGCTGGATGCGATCCCGGATCTCTCGGATGTGCAGGTGATCATCTACACTGAATGGCCGGGCCGCAGCCCCGATCTGGTTGAGGACCAAATCACCTATCCACTAACGACAACACTGCTGGCCGCGCCCAATGTCGAATTCGTACGCGGTCAGAGTTTTATGGGCCTGAGCTTTGTCTATGTCATTTTCAAGGATGGTACGGATATATACTGGGCGCGGTCACGCGTGCTGGAATATCTCAACTCCGCCGCGGGTAAACTCCCGGACGGATTACGCCCGACGCTGGGCCCCGATGCCACTGGTGTCGGGTGGGTATACCAATATGCGCTGGTGGACAAATCCGGAAAACAGAGCCTGGCTGACTTACGCAGCCTACAAGATTTTACTTTGCGTTATTGGCTGGAGTCAGTGGAGGGCGTCGCCGAAGTTGCCTCGATTGGTGGTTTTGTCAAGGAATACCAGGTCAGTACTGACCCGAATAAACTTGCGTCCTATGGCGTCTCGTTACAGCAGGTGGCCAAGGCCATCCGTCGTTCCAACAATGACGTGGGCGGGCGCGTATTGGAGATTGCGGGCCATGAGCATTTTATTCGAGGGCGAGGTTACATTAAATCTCTGCAGGACATCGAGCGTATCAGCCTTGGTACTGGCAAGAATGGCGTACCCATCACTGTGCGAGACGTCGCGAATGTCAGTTTTGGACCCGCCATGCGTCGCGGTATTGCCGAACTCGATGGGGAGGGAGAAACCGTAGGTGGCATCGTCATTATGCGTTATGGCGACGATGCCCTGAATGTGATTGAACGGGTCAAGCAACGTATCAATGATGTGCGCAGCGGATTGCCGGATGGCGTCGAAATTGTTACCACCTACGACCGATCTGTCCTGATCAACCGCGCCATCGCAACGCTTAAAAGCACGTTGTTGGAAGAAATGCTTGTGGTGTCACTGGTGATTATTATATTTCTGCTGCATTTCCGGTCGGCGTTGATTGCCATCCTGACGCTGCCCATCGCCATATTGCTAGCTTTCATTCCCATGTCGTCACAGAACCTGACTGCGAACATTATGTCACTCGGAGGGATTGCTGTGGCGATTGGCGCAATGGTGGATGCCAGTATTGTCATTATTGAAAACATTCACAAACGCCTGGAAGCGATGGAAGAGTCCGGTGAGGCGAATCGGCGCGAAGTTATCATCACCGCGATGCAGGAAGTCGGACCAAGTATATTCTTTTCCTTGTTAATCATAACGGTCTCCTTCATGCCGGTGTTTGCGCTTGAAGGAACGGAAGGGCGATTGTTTAAACCACTGGCCTTTACCAAGACTTATTCCATGGGGTTTGCGGCTCTGCTCGCCATCACCTTCACGCCGGCGTTGGCGGTAATCCTGATACGCGGCCGTATTCGTGGAGACAAAAGCCCGTTAAACCGGTGGCTGGTCCGTATCTATACACCGGTAGCACAATATGCCGTGCGCTTTCGATACTGGGTGATTGGTGGTTCAGTTGCGGCAATGGTGGCGACCGTACCGGTGTTTTTTGCCTTGGGCAACGAATTTATGCCACCCCTGAATGAAGGCAGCATACTTTATATGCCCACCGCATTACCCGGTATGTCTATCACCGAGGCTGGCAAGATTTTACAATCCATGGATCGGCAATTGAAAAAATTTCCCGAAGTGGAACGTGTATTCGGCAAGATCGGTCGATCGACGAGCCCTACCGATCCGGCACCATTGTCGATGGTAGAAACGGTAATAACATTGAAGCCGCGCGATCAATGGCGAGAAGGCATGACCTGGGACGGGTTGCTGGCCGAGATGGACGAGAAGTTGCAGTATCCGGGTATGCCCAATATCTGGTGGATGCCAATACAGACTCGTACGGAAATGCTGGCAACCGGTATTCGTTCCAGTCTCGGCATCAAGGTATTCGGGACTGACCTTGCTACCATAGAATCAACCGCAGTCAGTATTGAAAAGGCCCTGCAGCAAGACGAGCGCACCAAACCGTATACCCGTAGTGTTTTTGCCGAACGCCTGACCGGTGGTTATTTTCTCGATTTCAAGATCGACCGCGAACGCATCGCTCGCTATGGTCTGACGGTGTCGGATGTGGAAGATGCCATGCTGGCAGCCGTTGGCGGGCTAACCGTATCCGAAACCATTGAGGGCCGTGAGCGCTACGCCATCAATTTACGGTACGCACGTGATTTTCGCGATAACCCGGAGGCATTGAAACGGGTACTGGTATCCACACCTGGGGGTGCTCAAATCCCCATCAGCCAGTTGGCCAGTATTGAATTTCTGACCGGACCACCAATGTTGCGCAACGAAAATGGACAACTGGTCGCCTTCGTCTTTGTGGATGTAAAAGATATCGGCATTGCTGATTATGTCCATCTGGCGCGAACGGTGGTAAAGGACAGGGTAAACGTGCCGGCAGGGTATCGGATTGCCTGGGCCGGTCAGTTCAAATATTTCGAGCGTGCCAAGGCCAAATTGAAAATATTAATTCCTTTAACCCTGTTCATTGTGTTCTTCATGCTGTTCATGAACCGGGGATCAATCATCGAGGCGTCAATTATTCTTGCTGCTATACCGTTCTCGTTGATCGGTGCCGTGTGGCTGTTATTTCTGCTGGATTACAACCTGAGTATTGCGGTGTGGGTAGGCATGATCGCGCTGGCCGGTCTGGCTGCGGAAATGGGTATCTTGATGATGCTGTATTTGGGAATCAGTTATGCTCAGAAGAAGACAACGATATCACTGGATCACAACACGCTCTGCGACGCCATTGTGGAAGGTGCCAGCCAGCGTATTCGACCCATGTTGATGACCGGTATGGCACTTTTATTGGGTTTGATACCGATTATGTGGAGCGGCGGAGCGGGGGCCGATGTCATGAAACGAATTGCCGCACCCATGGTGGGCGGTATTACATCAGCACTTATTATGGTATTGATTGTGTTCCCGGCAATCTTTGCGGTCTGGAAGGAGGGTGCCAATAGGTCGATTTCCTGGCAAGACCTGTATACGCGGTTCCAGACTTACCTGTTAACTTTCTTGAGGAAAAAGCCATGGACAAACCTGGATCGATAACACGTCGGGATTTTCTGAATCTGGCCGGGGCCGGTTCCGCTATTGCTCTGGCTGCGACCCATCCCTGGCTCAGTGCGTTAGCAGCGCCTTCACAAAACTTTATACCTGATCTGGAGCTTGAACTAACGGCCTTGCGTAACCGGGTTTCAATACTATCCGGTAAATCGACTGAGACTTTCAGTTATCGAGGCAAGGTGCTCAAGGGTGACAAGCGTGCGCTACAACCCATTACCGGCAGTTATCTTGGTCCCATTATTCGGGTTCATCGAGGACAGAAAATCCGTGTCCACTTCAACAACGATTTAGGTGAGAAAACAATTGTTCACTGGCATGGTTTGAATGTGCCACAGGAGGCGGATGGCCATCCTCGTCTGGCGATCAGGTCAGGCAAGCGTTACGTTTATGAATTTGAAGTGAAGGACCGGGCTGGCAGTTACTGGTTCCATCCACATCCTCACGAGCTGACGGGTCGGCAGGTCTATGGTGGTCTGGCTGGCCTGTTTCTGGTCACTGACAAAGAAGAGCAAGCGCTTAATTTACCGTCTGGGGAATTCGATATACCCCTGGTGATACAGGACCGACGTTTCAATCGCGGAAATGAGCTCGTATATCTGGGGTCACCGATGGAGCGCATGAGGGGTTTCCTGGGCGACCACATTCTCGTCAATGGCCGACCGGATTTTGTCCTTCCGGTGGCAACGCGGCCTTATCGTTTTCGACTCTATAACGGTTCAAATTCGCGCATCTACAAGCTGGCATGGGACGACGGTACGCCACTGACCGTTATTGGTACTGATGGTGGCCTGCTGGAGAAACCCGTCACGCGACCATATATAACGTTGGCACCCGCTGAACGGATAGAACTGTGGGTAGATTTTAGCAGGGACAAGGTCGGTACAGAGCGCGTTCTGCGCAGTCTGCCATTCGAAGGGTCCATGTCCGGCGGCATGATGGGGATGATGATGGGCGGCGGAACAATTTCTATGGGTACCGAGTTTCCGGTGATGAAAGTTCGGGTAGAACGAAAAATACGACACAATGTTTCCTTGCCCGGTCGACTCTCAACAATTAAGCGGTATCGTCTGAACGATGCCGTCAATAAAAAAAGTCCCAGAAATTTCCGCCTTACGATGAGACGCATGTCCTGGGGGCTCAACGGGCGGACGTTTGATATGTCCGAAGTCGCTCCGAATGAAATCGTTAAATTAAATACCACCGAAGTATGGGAGTTTGTCAACGATTCCAGCATGGGCATGATGGGAGGAGGATTGCCGCATCCCATTCATATTCATGGTCTGCAGTTTCAAGTGGTGCAGCGAACGATTACCTCGCGAAGCAAAAGCGCATGGCGAAGTCTTAGCGCAGGTCTGGTTGATGGGGGGTGGAAAGACACAGTGCTGGTAATGCCGGGTGAGCGGGTCCAGCTACTCTTAAGGTTCGAGGATTATACCGGACTTTATCTTTATCACTGCCATAACCTGGAGCACGAGGACATGGGAATGATGCGCAACTATCAGGTTCAGGCTTGAATTATCGAAACCAATATTCTATGTGGTCTGGAGCGCCCATACGGGATCGCCTGGGAATAATGTACTGTACCTAACTATTCTTCAGAACTTTTCTGCCAGTTTGAGTGCGGATAATTCGACAGTTTATGGTAATCGTTCGTGCCAGATAAGAGAGAATTTAGAAATAGATAAGTATCTGATTAATAGTAGTAATTAACATCAAGCCAAATTCTTTATTTAACATAATATACATTATACGAAATAACAAATATCGGGTATTATCGAATTATATTGCAGTCGGCCTACCCTTTGCTAGATTGTAGGTACTCGGGGTTCGGGTGTCTCCACAAAATATTCGGGTTAAAAGAAATGGGGAAATCGGGACAACTATTTGTTGGCGTTACAGTTCTATTGCTGGGCGTGCTTACAAGCTACGCTGCGTATGCGGCGGATTTGCTGCCGTACGAGGTAAATCCTATCAGGGTTGGTACTTGCGCCCACCAGGTGCGATTTAAAGTAAAATTACTGGCTACTAACAACGAAAATGATACCAAAAGTATTCGGGCAAGTTATCGCATTGGAATATATCCACCTCGAAACAAAACTCCTCTGACAACCTTTTCTGTGTCGGAACAAAAAATAGGAGAAAATTTCGATTTTGTCGTACCGTCTGAGTTATTGACATGTGTAAGTGGCGTTACAATTGTAGTTGACGACAAGAAACAATTCGGGGAAAGCAATAAATCCAATAACATGATGACAGTAAAATGGAAGAATCATGGCGATGTATTTGGCAGCCCCTGTGCTGCCATTAGACTGGATAATTGCTCAAAATAAACTATTTTGAATGGTGCTGATAAATTACTCGCATCGGAATTTCCGATCGAGCATGGTCTGATCTACCTTAATCACGCAGCGATCGCACCGTGGCCACAACGCACTGCGGACGCCGTGAATCGATTTGCGCATGAATGTCTCACGGCAGGTTCGCGTCACTATACGTCGTGGTTGGACACCGAAACCGAATTGCGCCAGCGTGTTGCCGATTTAATAAACGCGCCCAGCGCTGACAATATTGCGTTTCTGAAAAATACGTCTGAGGGTCTTTCCGTTGTGGCGCATGGCTTCCCGTGGAAGCCCGGCGACAATGTAGTCATCAGCGACGAAGAGTTTCCATCAAACCGGATGGTCTGGCAATCACTTGAACGTTACAACGTTGAGGTTCGTCAGGTTTCGTTGGGGAGCGACAAGTCACCAGAAGATGCCCTGCTAAACGCCGTAGACACTCGTACGCGAATTCTTTCCATCAGCGCAGTGCAGTATGCCAGCGGATTGCGTATGGATTTACATCGACTGGGAGAAGAATGCCGGAAGCGCGGCATTGCGCTTTGTGTGGATGCGATTCAGGCTGTAGGCGCAATTCGACAGGATATTCAGGAAGCGCATATTGATTTTCTGATTGCAGATGCACACAAGTGGATGTTGGCCCCTGAAGGTATCGCTGTCTTCTATTGTTCCGACGCGTGGCGTGAACAATTAGTGCTTCACCAGTATGGGTGGCACATGATAGAAGATCAATTTAATTTCGAGCCCCACGTCTGGGCACCAGCTAAAAGTGCGCGACGGTTCGAATGTGGTAGCAACAATATGATGGGAATACATGCGTTAAACGCCAGTTTGTCCCTGTTTCAGGAAATTGGTATGGATGAAGTTGAAAAAAAAGTGTTGGCGAATGCCAATCACATTATCGACCTAGTGCAACAACGGCAGGAGCTGGAGTTGATTACGGACAGCTCTCCGGGGCGTGTAGCTGGAATTGTGACGTTTCGTCATCGTCAGAAACCAGCTGATGTGGTCTTTGATAATCTGCAGAAAAAAGGTGTTATGTGCGCACTGCGTGGTGGCGGGATCCGGTTTTCACCACATTGCTACAATGCCAGGCACATGCTGGAAACGGCAATTGATATCGCCGCTACGAGTTAAGTATGGTAGAGACTATGCTTCCGTGAAAGAAAGTGTTGACCCCTCAAAATCGACAAACTGCAACTGAAAGACATTCATCTCCTCACTCAGTGCCTGGGCTTCCGGAGACTCAAAGATGTCGATGATTTCCGCGCCAGAATTCCACCAATATTCAATAATCCCATCGTAGGGCAGTGCCGACTGTCTTGCTTCCTGAATCTTTTCACTCGCTTCGATTTGCAACGCCAGTGATTTTGAACTCTTAACCGCCTTGTAGGTCTCCAAAGTCTTCTGGATAAGATCATCGAACTTCGGATCTTTCCAGAAACGTCTGAATTCCGTCGGGGTTATGTCTGCCCTGCGTCGAATGCAATTGATAAAACGTACCATGGCTAGCTCCTGTCTTGGTAGTTCAAACTCAATTAAAACCGCGCCAATTATTATGCTGCTGCGGTAAACAGATTGAAGAAATTCGCTGTCGTATTTTTTGATAATTCTTCAAGTGATGTGCTGCGAAGTTTCGCAATAAAATCAGCAACATAACGCGTATAAGCGGGTTCGTTGGTTTTACCGCGATACGGCACCGGCGCGAGGTAGGGCGAATCGGTCTCAACCAGCATCCGGTCCAGTGGCATACGTTTGGCGACGTCCTGAAGTTCACGCGCGCTATTGAATGTCACGATACCCGAAAAGGAGATATAGAAGCCGAGGTCCATCGCCCGACGAGCGGTTTCCCAATCTTCAACAAAACAGTGCATAACGCCCCCGACATCACGAGCCCCCTCTTCTTCCAGAATCTGCAAGGTATCAGCTGATGAATCGCGAGTATGAATAATGAGCGGTTTTTTAATCTGTTTGGCGGCATTAATATGCCGGCGAAAACGTTCGTGCTGCCACTGCATTTTTTCTTCAGTACGAAAGTAGTCCAGTCCGGTTTCACCTATTGCGACAACGTGGCTATTGCCGGCAAGCTCAACGAGCTCATCCACATCGGGTTCCCTGCCCTCCCGCTCATTGGGGTGGACTCCAACTGACGCGTAAACATTTTCATAACGTTGGGCGATATCCAGCACCTGGGGGTAGTCTTCCATGTTGACAGAAACACACAACATTCGACCGACGCCATTGTCTTTGGCCCGCTGGATCACCTCTTCAGCCTCCAGGCCGAGCGGATCAAAATTAATATGGCAGTGGGAATCTACTAGATCGATCAAGACGGGGGAACGGATCCTGCGTGGCTACATCGTGTGCGTAGGTCGCTCGGATTTGAGCGCACCGCCCAACAGGCCTTCAATTTTATTTCGTGCAGTACCGGAATCTTTGTCGCTAAACTGGATTCCAATTCCGGCAGCACGGTTTCCCTGCGCTCCCTGTGGCGTCACCCAGACAACTTGCCCTGCTACGGGAATTTTCTCTTTGGAATCCATCAATGTGAGCAACATGAATACCTCTGCACCAACTTTGTAGGGCTTGCTACTGGGAACGAAAATGCCGCCGTTCTTCAAATAAGGCATGTAAGCCGCATAGAGCGCATTCTTGTCTTTGATGGTGAGGGAAAGTACTCCCGGGCGTGCTCCCGGCCGGCCCGCTCTACCGGGCGGCGTTCCACCTGGTGCCGGACCTGCCATGAAACCTCGCTTTTATTATGCGTATACCCTGTTCCAGCGTATCAGAATATCTTCCAGAAGCAAGCGCTCGTCGACCGGTGTCGCAATCAGTCGACGGGCTTCGTTTACCGCTTCCAGTAGTTCTGCCACCCTGCTGGCCGGAATTCGTTTTGCTGCGACACTAATAGCAGAAGCCGCTTTTTCATTTTCCAGATTCTGTGAATCACCGGCGTTCAGCGTCAGCTTCAAAATACTCAGCAGGAAACCGTAGAACCAACGCAGTGCCAGCTCTCCTCCCGTCTTTTGCCATTGTTCCGCACAACGCAGCGGGTTACCGCCGCTGGAAATTGCCAGCAGTTGCTCAAGCATGCTCTGTTGTATCTCGGCGTATCCTTGCTGTGCCAGTAAGAGCGCGGCCGGGGGCGCACCCCCGGCCGCGGAAAGTAGCGAGACGATATCGCTCTTGGCGACATTCTGATTTGCCAACCAAAGCGCCGCTTCCTCGGCGGGAGGTGGTTTAAATTCAATACGGGAACAGCGGCTACGAATTGTTTGGGGCAATCGATGCGGTGCGTGACTCACCAGTATCAGTATGGAATTACCGGGCGGTTCCTCCAGTTGCTTTAACAGACTATTGGCGGCCTGTGTGGTCATCATCTCGGCCGGGGTCAGGACAACGATTTTGCGATCCGCAGTGTGTGGCGTCAGGGCAAGCCAGGAGATGATTCCGCGTACCTGATCGATGGAGATCAATTTTCCCTCTTCGATCGGCGCCACTATTTTGATGTCCGGGTTTGTTTTTGCAGTAAACAACTTACAGCTTCTACAGTTCCCGCACGGGGTATCATCTTTCGATTTGGTGCAGAGTAACAACGCAGCAAGTTCAAAAGCGAATCGGTTTTTTGCCATCCCATTGAGGCCCGCCAATAACAAGGCGTGCGGGATACGGTCCAGGCGCCTGGTCAATTTCTGCCAGGGATCGGACAGCCATGGGTGCTGATCAGTTAGCGCGGTCATTATTGCGATTGCAGAATAAATGTTGAAATGATGTCAGACAGCTGTGACGTAACTTCGTCTAACGATCTGGACGCGTCGATGATACGGAACCGGTCCGGTTGGATGCGCGCGTTACTTAGATAAGTTTCACGAACGCGTTCGAAAAATCCCGATTCTTCCAGTTCAAAGCGATCCGGAGCACTGCGATGGTTGGCACGGGAAAGCCCGTCGGCCACTGAAATATCAAACAACAATGTCAGGTCGGGGCGAAGGTCGCCTTGTACCCATTGTTCAAGCGCTTCAATGCGTTGTTTTGCAATTCCTCTGCCTCCTCCCTGGTACGCATAGGTGGCGTCGGTGAACCGATCGCACAGCACAAATTTACCCTGTTTGAGCGCGGGCAGAATCTTTTCGTTAATATGTTGAGCACGGGCGGCAAACATTAACAGTAATTCAGTGTCTTCATGAATCGGCATGTCGGTCGGGGCTAGCAATATTTCGCGGATTCGCTCTGCCAGTTCGGTGCCTCCCGGTTCTCGCGTCAGTAGCACATCGTGTCCGGCTCGGACCAGTTGTTCTTCGATCAGAGGAATACAAGTGGACTTACCGGCGCCCTCCCCCCCTTCCAGTGTAATGAATTTACCGATACTCATTTGCGTCCATTGAGTTGATATTTTTTCACGGCCCGATTGTGTTCCTTGTAGGTAGCAGAAAATTTGTGGCTTCCGTCCCCGCGCGAAACAAAGTAGAGATTTTTTGTTTTCGCGGGATGCAAAGCGGCATAAATAGCATCGTTACCCGGCATGGCAATCGGTGTCGGCGGCAGGCCTTTACGTGTATAGGTGTTATACGGCGTGTCACGTCGCAGGTCACGACGACGAATGTTGCCATCAAACGCCCTACCCATTCCATAAATCACTGTCGGATCTGTTTGCAATCGCATTCCCTTTCTTAGACGATTGACGAATACCCCGGCGATTTCGGCTCGTTCACCGGCTGCTGCCGTCTCTTTTTCAACGATTGACGCCATGATAAGAGCTTCGTAGGCGGTGTCGTACGGTAGATCGGGGGCACGATCCTGCCATTGCTTGTTCAGGTTTTTTTTCATTCGTTCAAACGCGTTCCTGAGGATAGTGACGTCGCTGGTCCCGGCGCTGTATTGATAGGTATCCGGGAAAAACCGCCCTTCCGGGTGCATGTCGGCATAACCAAGACGCGCCATAATGGCTTCAGGTTCCAGATCTTTTAGCGAGTGATCAAGCTTTTCAGCTTCATTGATCCTGCGCATGACTTCATAGAAATTCCAGCCTTCCGGAATCAACAAGGTATAGGTTACGGAATTGCCTGTAACAATCATGTCCAGCAGCTGGCGTTGAGATATGCCGGACTTGAATCGATACTCGCCCGCCTTTAGTTCGCGAGGTTGCCCACGTAGATAGGCAAGAATAACGAGTGAGTAGCGATTGGGTAAAATCCCGTCCCGTTGCAATTCCGCGGCGAAATGTTTCAGCGACAATCCGCGTTCTACGGTATACATCTTATTACCCGTGTCGAGACCAATATTCCACGAGATTAATAGATAAATAATGAAGGCGACGAAAACGCTACCAATGCCAATTGTTGTCAGCTTGAGTGTTTTAGTCTGCAACACAAACATCTTTTATCGCCTCCTGCAGCTCTCTCTCCCTGTCGGTAATCGGGAACGATTTATCATCCAGGCTGGTTACGGGCCACAGACCTATCAGGCTGTTGCAGACAAACAATGCATCGGCGCTAAAAACCATTTCAAGATCGATCCGGCTTTCCCGGCAAATGATTCCGGCCTTTGAAAGATACCGAAGTATTTCATTTCGCATCACACCTGACACACCGCATCGCGCCAGATCTGGCGTCCTCAGCTCGTTCCCGACCTGGATAAAGATGTTCGACATTGTGCCCTCAATCACATGGCCCGCCTGGTCCAGCATTAAACCTTCCTGATGGCTGTCGTGCCATTCTGATCGTGCCAGCACCTGCTCAAGCCGGTTGAGGTGTTTAATTCCAGCAAGTTTTCTATTCTCGGAGAGTCGAGTATCGCACAGTCGCATCGCAATGCCTTCGGTGCGATAGTCTTTTGGAAAATGTGGCCACGGGGCCAATGACAATATACGTGTTGGGACCAGCTCTGGATCGGTACGATAGCCGCGCCCGCCCGCCCCGCGGGTGAGAATTATTTTGAGCACGCCTTTTTCTGCAGATCGCGCAACTTTTCCTGCTTCTTCGGTCAACTGGTCAACGAGGCCGTCCAGATTGATTCCCAGGCGTTCGCAGCCAGTTGCCAGACGTATCAAGTGCTTGTCCAGCATAAGTGCCCGGCCATGTTCAACAGCGATGGTTTCAAAACAGCCATCACCAAATTGCAGCCCCCGATCATTGGCAGAAATATGATCGGAAATTCTCCCATTTACCATGCCAACAATGGCAGTGTTCATGGCAACTCCAATGCGCGCAATAACCCTTCAGCTTTGGCGCGTGTTTCAGCCAGTTCCCGCTCGGGAACCGAATCGGCGACGATGCCGGCGCCGGCCCTGAGTGACACCAAGGTGTCATGGCTTACGATAGTGCGTATCAGTATATTAAAATCCAGTGAACCGTCTCTATTGATATAACCCATGGAACCCGTGTAGGCGCCACGGGCACTGTCTTCCAGTTCATTGATTATTTCCATGCAGCGAACCTTTGGGCAGCCAGTAATGGTACCGCCTGGAAATACGGCCATGATGACATCAACCGGGTCAACGTCCCGTCGCAAACGTCCCTTCACTTCTGACACGATATGATGAACGTGGCTGTAGGTTTCCAGTGCCATTAACTCGGTAACACGAACGCTGCCCGGCCTGCACACGCGACCAAGATCATTGCGTTCAAGATCAATTAACATAATGTGTTCTGCTTTCTCCTTTGGATGTCTGAGTAATGCATCAGACTGCAGCTTGTCTTCGTTGGCACTATTGCCTCGTGGAAAGGTTCCGGCAATGGGTCGAGTTGAGACAGTGCCATCGCGCACACGAACCAGTCTTTCGGGAGACGAGCTGATGATCGCCACTTGATTTTTCAGAAGCATCAAACCGGCAAAGGGTGCCGGATTGGTGGTTTTGAGGTCCCGGTATAACCGGTGCGGGTTAACGGGGTACTTGTACTGGCCTTGCCATCGTCTCGACAAATTGGCCTGAAAAATATCCCCTTCGCGGATGTAGTGCTTGGCTCGCTCAACCGCTTTGAGCCAGATTTCAGGTTTTTCCTCGGAAATGCCGGTTAACGCTGTTTGGTGATTATCCGGAATGGCTGATGTCTGTTGCAGATCCCGCAAGACCTGTTCGAGTTGTTGGTCGCTGGCACCCGGATCACCAATGATGGTGGTGGTTGCGTCATCCTGATTCACCACGATCCCTATCGGGATACGATGCGCTATCGCCAGCGGCAAGGATTCGTCATTTCGCAAATCAGATAGTGTGGGTTCAATTTCTCTCGCCATTTCATAACCAAGGTAAACGAACCAACCGCCACTAAAGGGTGTGTCGACGGGTACCTTGTCGATCGCATCAATATTTTCGGCGCCAAGAGAATTTCGAAGCTGGTCAAAAAAGCGGCCGGAAATTTTATGGTCATTCAGCAGGAGTTCGTTTGCCCCGTTCAATTCAAGGCGATCGCCGGAAAATCCGAACAAGATGTCATAAACTCCATTGGAACCCTTTGACGGGCTTTCCAGCAAGAAGGGGTAACGGGCCGGGTTTGCCTGCTGAATTCGTGACAGGTCGTATGGGTAGCTAAACTGGAGATAGCGGTACCCGTTTTCGGATTCCTGGAACTCAGGCGGAGATGGAAACGACCGCTGCCGCAAGGATCTTACTCGTATCGCTGTAGAACCAGCGTACCGTTGGTGCCACCAAATCCAAACGAGTTTGATAACGCGTATTTGATATCCATTTCCCGGGCATTATTTGGTACGTAATCCAGATCACATTTCGGATCCGGATTGTCGAGATTAATCGTCGGTGGTGCGATCTGTTTCTGGACCGCCAGTGCTGTGTAGATAGCCTCAATACCACCGGCAGCTCCGAGCAAATGACCCGTCATCGATTTGGTGGAACTCACCGCGATTTTTCCGGCACGATCACCAAAACTAGCCTTGACGGCACAGGTTTCGGCAGCGTCACCAAGCGGAGTCGAGGTGCCATGCGCATTGATGTAATCTATATCATCGCTGTTGATACCGGCGTTTCGCATGGCGTTGTTCATACAGCGCGTCGCACCCTCACCACTTTCGACCGGGCTTGTCATGTGATGGGCGTCGCCGCTCATACCAAAACCGGCAAGCTCTGCGTAGATTTTAGCGCCACGTGCTTTGGCATGTTCCAGTTCTTCGAGCACCACCACACCTGCGCCCTCGCTTATTACAAAGCCGTCCCGCTCCATGTCCCACGGACGGCTGGCCCCCCCGGGGTCATCATTGC
This sequence comes from Acidiferrobacterales bacterium, assembly GCA_048060695.1. Taxonomy (GTDB): domain Bacteria; phylum Pseudomonadota; class Gammaproteobacteria; order Acidiferrobacterales; family JAJDNE01; genus JAZFSZ01. Next base: position 55,585 of record JBGMQT010000001.1, on the reverse strand, counting down.
GGAACGACAGCGCCTTGGCGTTGCCGAAACCGGCAACCCCGGTGGGGGTAACCGGGGCTTCTGCACCGCCGGCCACCATCACATCGGCATCACCGTATTCGATCAGACGCCCGGCATCGCCAATAGCGTGGGTAGCCGTGGAACAGGCGGTGACCATTGCAAGGTTAGGCCCCTGGAGACCGTACCTGATTGAAAGGTTGCCCGAGATCATGTTGATAATGGAGCCGGGAACATAAAATGGCGAAACGCGACGAACACCCTTGTCGTACAGGGTAAGCGTAGTGCTCTCGATCGAATCGAGTCCGCCAATACCAGAACCGATATGGACACCGATACGCTCCCTGTTTTTTTCCGTTACCTCGATCCCGGCGTCTTTTACCGCCTGTATGCCCGCGATCATGCCAAGCTGGATAAAGCGATCCATCCGGCGGGCGTCCTTGGGTGGCAAATAGTCGTTAATGTCGAGGTTTCTGACCTCGCCGGCAATGGAGGACGGATATCCGCTAGCATCAAAATTGCTGATTTGATCGATACCGCTATTTCCGGCAACTATATTGGTCCAGTTCTGATCCAGGTTCAGACCAACGGGAGAGACAATACCCATACCGGTTATGACGACACGACGCTTTGTCACTCGTTCTACCTCGTACTGAATTTATAACTAGCGATTTAAAAAGAGAATCAGAACTAGCAAGGGGTCGCCGGCATACGGTGCCGACGACCCCCAGCCATCCTGCTTCATTTAGCCCAGGTTGGCGTTGATATAGTCAATCGCAAGTTGGACAGTCGAAATCTTTTCGGCCTCTTCGTCTGGAATTTCGCAATCGAACTCCTCCTCCAGGGCCATCACTAGCTCGACAGTGTCGAGCGAATCTGCGCCAAGGTCGTCCACGAATGAGGAGCTGTTGGAAATTTCCCCCTCAGCGACCCCAAGTTGTTCCGCGACTATTTTTGTGACGCGTTCATCTACACTGCTCATATTCTGGTTTCCTCCGGTATTGCAGTAGCTGGCCTTGTTTAAGTGGGCGCATAATTATCACACAATATGCAACGGCGTCCAGCGCCCGCGAGACTACCTTTAACTGATTGTATCGTAAAGCCATTTTGGCCCGGTTTGGACTCAATTCAGGTACATGCCGCCATTGACATGCAAGGTTTGTCCGGTTATGTACTGCGCTTCCGGCGATGCCAGGAACGCAACCGCGTACGCTATTTCGTCAGCCTGCCCCAGTCTTCCCAGGGGAATTTGACTCAACAGCGCCTCACGTTGATCTTCCGGCAGCGCGCGGGTCATATCCGTATCAATAAAGCCAGGTGCCACCACATTGATGGTAATGCCACGAGACCCGACTTCGCGTGCAAGCGCCTTGCTGAATCCGATCACGCCGGCCTTGGCGGCGGCGTAGTTACTCTGACCCGGATTACCGGTGGCGCCCACGACCGAGCCAATGCTGATGATTCTGCCAGTCCTGGCTTTCATCATCGGGCGCAGGCAAGCCTTGGTCATGCGATACAAAGACTTCAAATTGGTTTCCATAATGGCGTCCCACTCTTCTTCTTTCATGCGCATTAACAAATTGTCCCGGGTAATGCCGGCATTATTCACGAGAATGGTGGGGCTACCCCAACCTTCCGCGATTTTTTTCAGGGCCTCATTTACCGAATCTACGTCAGTAACATTCAGCACCAGGCCCTGCCCTTTAATACCGCTCTCACTCAAGTATGTGGAAATCGCCTCCGCGCCCTTGCTTGAGGTTGCCGTGCCAATAACATTCGCCCCTCTTTTTCCGAGTTCCAGCGCGATCGCCTGACCAATACCGCGACTGGCACCGGTGACCAGTGCCACTTCATCTTTAAGTATCATTTCGAATCGCTCCGTAATTATCTATTCACTGACAGCCGCAAGTGCCTCGTCCAGCGTGGCGGTACTAAATAAGGGCCAGGTTTTGGTTGCTTTGTTGATCCGGCGGTTGAGTCCGGACAGGACCTTGCCAGGCCCACACTCAATGAACGTTGCGGTACCATCCGCAGCCATTTTATTAATAGTATTCACCCACTGTACTGGTGATTCAATCTGGCGTACCAGCGCATCACGAATAGCGTCCGCGCTGGTCTCCGATGTGACGTTTACATTGTGCAATACCGGAATCTCCGGTGTGGTGATACTAGTCGCGGCAAGACGTTGTTTCATTTGTTTTGCCGCCGGATGCATGAGTGCACAATGCGATGGCACACTCACCGGCAGTAGCAATGCACGTTTCGCGCCTGCTTCCTTGCTGGCCACAACGGCGCGATCAACAGCGGTTTTGCTACCGGCAATTACCACTTGCCCGGGTGCATTGTAATTGACCGGACTGAGCACATCACCATCGGCAGCCTTGTCACAAACGACAGCGACAGCATCATCGTCCAGGCCAATAATGGCAGCCATGCCACCCTGCCCAACCGGTACTGCTTCTTGCATAAAACGTCCCCGATCCGCCACTAGACTAACCGCATCGCTAAATTTGATCGCTCCGGCGCACACCAGTGCGGTGTATTCACCGAGACTATGTCCCGCCAAAACGGAAGGTGTCGGACCATTTCTGGAATGCCATACGCGCCACACTGCGACGCCCGCACACAACATGGCCGGTTGGGTATTTTGTGTCCGATTGAGAGTGTCTTCGGGACCATCCTGTATCAATTGCCACAGATCGAACCCAAGCACCGCACTGGCTTCGTCGTACGTGTAATTTACTTCGTTGTAATCGGCAGCAAGTTCTTTCAGCATACCGACCGACTGGGACCCCTGTCCCGGAAATACAAAACCTAAAGTCATTAAATCTACTCCAAAACCCATAATAATTTTCGGCGCAAAGGCGCGAAGGCGCAGAGAAATTCTTATAGGCGGTCCTTCGGACCGCCAAGAAAAACAGTATGCATTTTGAGGCCGGCGGGTAGCCGGCCCAACGACGTTATTTTTCTTTGCGTCTTCGCGCCTTTGCGTCGAAAACCAGTTAGCCTAATACTTAAGCAACACCGAGCCCCAGGTAAAACCACCACCAAATGCTTCCATCAAAACGGTATCGCCAGTCTTGATACGGCCATCGCGTACGGCCTCATCAAATGCCAACGGGATCGAGGCCGCCGAAGTATTGCCGTGTCTATCGACCGTGACAACGACATTGTCGAGAGACATCCCGAGTTTTCTGGCAGTGGCATTAATAATACGAATATTCGCCTGATGTGGAACCAGCCAGGTTATATCCGACTTCTGGAGCCCGCTGGCCGCGAGCGTTTCGTCAACTATTCGTCCCAGCGTATTCACCGCCATCTTGAAGACTTCGTTGCCCTGCATCTGCATGTAGGCCTCGCCTTCGATCAGTTTCTCATAACCCTGCGAAACACCCGACGGGACGGTAAGGAGCTCCTTGTATTTACCGTCGGCATGCAAGTGTGAACTAATTATACCGGGTTGATCGGAGGCCTTGACGACAACGGCACCCGCACCATCACCAAACAATATACAGGTAGACCGATCTTTCCAATCGACAATGCGTGACAGCGTTTCTGCGCCAACAACTAACGCACATTTCGTGGTGCCGGTTTTAATAAACTTGTCAGCAATGCCCAGCGCGTAAACGAATCCGGTGCAGACCGCTTGCACATCGAACGCGGGGCATCCATGGATATCCAGTCGATCCTGCAGCAGGCAGGCGCTACTGGGAAAAACCCGATCTGCAGTAGTAGTGGCAAAAATTATCAGATCAATCTCGTCTTTAGTGATACCGGCGGCATCCAATGCTTTTTTAGATGCCTCTAGTGCGAGATCGCTTGTCGTTTGCCCCTCTGCGGCGACGCGACGCTCACGGATGCCAGTGCGGGAGACAATCCAGTCGTCGGATGTCTCCACCATGTTCTCCAGATCGGCGTTGGTCAGCACCTTTTCGGGCAAGTAGCTACCGGTTCCAATTATGCGGGAATAATGCACGCTAACCATTCTCCGCCACTGCTTCAGCCAGCAAACTGCTTATTTTTTCTGGAACATTGTTCCTGGCTTCCTTGATGGCTTCTTCAATCGCATATTCAAATGCCAACGCATCCGCACCACCATGGCTTTTCACTACAGTTCCGCGCAGCCCAACCAGGCTGGCGCCATTGTACCGGCGCGGGTCCACACGGCGACGAAACGCCCTTAACACCGGAAGTGCAACAAGCGCTGTAAAACGGGTGAAATAGTTCTTACTAAATTCTTCGCGTATGAATACTGAAATCATTTTAGCCAGGCCCTCCGTGGTTTTCAGCGCAACATTGCCAACAAATCCATCGCAGACGATAACGTCGATGTTACCCGAATAGATCTCATCGCCTTCAACATAACCGACATAATTAATCGGTGCCTGCTGCATTAGTTCATTGGCTTGTTTAACGACTTCATTACCTTTTATGTCCTCCTCACCTATGTTGAGAAGGCCGACCTTTGGATTTGATACACCTTGTGCGGCAATCATCAACGCAGCGCCCATAATCCCGAACTGACGGAGCTGCTCTGCCGAACAATCAACGTTGGCACCCAGATCCAGCATTGCGGTTTCGCTTTTTATCGTCGGCAGGATCTTGAGAATAGCGGGACGATTAATGCCTGGCAGCATCTTGAGTACAAAACGTGCCGTGGCCATGAGCGCGCCGGTATTACCGGCAGAAACGGCGGCGTTGGCCTGGCCGGCTTTGACCAGATCGATAGCTACACGCATCGATGAATCTTTTTTCTTTTTCAGCGCCTGCGCCGGGGGCTCGTCCATATCGACCACTTCGGAAGCATGGTGCAGGCTCAGGTTCCTGGTATCAGCAGCGCCCAGCCGTTCAAGCTCTGCACGTAACCGGTCTTCCTTCCCGACCAGAATCAGGCGCAGATCAGTTTGTTTGGCGAGAACGGAGAGTGCGGCCGGTACAGTGACAGAAGCACCGTGGTCGCCTCCCATGGCATCAAGGGCTACCGTGTAGGTCACGGTTGATATCGGTCGGTGTGAGACTTGTGATATTTAATCGGACTTGCTTTCAACTACCTTGCGACCGCGATAGTAACCATCTGCGGTGACATGGTGTCGTCGATGTGTTTCACCGCTGGTAGGGTCGATCGACAAGGTTGATGTCTCGAGTGCGCTATGGGCGCGACGCATTCCTCGCTTGGAGGGAGTCTTCCGGTTTTGTTGTACCGCCATGTTATTTCCTCATTCTCGTAAGTCTATTCGCGATCAAATCGTTTCAGCTTCGCCAGCCCGGCAAAGGGCGACTCTTTGCCGCTGTCCTGTGCCGGTTCAAGTGTGCCCGACTGGATGCCCGAATTGCCCGTCACTTTTGCGGCCATACATTGATCGAGCGCGTGTTTTGGGACCATCGGCATCCCCAGGATCAGTTCATTTTCAACCAGTTCAGCCAGAGACACTGGTTCAGTTACAATTAATACCTCATCCTGTTCTTCCAGGTTTCCCTGGCCCGGTGTTAACAACAGCAAGTCCACACGGTTTTTCAGTGTCAGCGTAACCGGCTCCAGACAGCGTTCGCAGGTCGCTGTGATCTCTGTTGCGACTTCGCCCCGCAGCGCTCGTACCTCACGTCCTCGATCATAGCTAAACGCCAACTCGATAGAAACGTCACCCTTGTCTGACCGGCAATAGGCCAGCAGGCGCTTCATCCGGCGAAGCGGAATCACACCTGAAAGGTGGGTATTCTGGTCGGCCAGCTGAATCGGGTCGATACTGGAAGGCAAGCCCCCTGACATAGGGCGCGCATCATATAACCGGCTGTAACTTCTGTCAAAAAAAGCTTTTTCCCAGCTTTTTCAGGTCTGTCCCGTATTGACACTCCGTAACCCATTCCGTACAAAGCACTGCCGGCGCCAAGACGCCGTTCACTCGAATTTGAAGGAAAAACGGGGATTTCCGCTTGATCAACAAGATACTGATAGCAAACCGCGGCGAGATTGCCGTACGTATTGTGCGCGCTTGTGCCGAAATGGGTATCAAGTCTGTGGCCATCTATTCTGATGCGGATCGCCACGCTTTACACGTTAAAAAGGCCACCGAAGCCTACAATATCGGCCCGGACCCGGTCGGTGGCTACCTCAACGCCCACCGAATCGTGAACATTGCGGTAACAGCAGGTTGTGATGCGCTGCATCCGGGTTATGGTTTCCTGTCAGAAAATCCCTTACTGGCCGATATCTGCAAACGTCGCAATATCACTTTCATTGGCCCCGGTGCTGATGTTATCCGGCGCATGGGTGACAAGACTGAAGCGCGTAAGGCCATGATTGCTGCCGGTGTGCCGGTGGTGCCCGGTACCGAAGAAAATATCGCGAACCTTGATGAAGCGCTGTCAATTGCTGAGGGGATCGGTTATCCCGTGATGCTGAAAGCCACTTCCGGTGGCGGCGGTCGCGGTATTCGTCGCTGCGACAGCAAGGACGAGTTGGAAAATAACTACGAGCGCGTGGTTTCCGAGGCCACCAAGGCCTTTGGCTCAGCGGACGTCTTTCTGGAGAAATGCATCGTCAATCCTCGCCATATAGAAGTTCAGGTCCTTGGCGATAGTGATGGCAATGTGATCCACCTCTACGAGCGCGACTGCTCTATTCAACGTCGCCACCAGAAGCTGGTGGAGATTGCGCCCTCGCCTCAACTTAATAATAAGCAACGAAACCACGTATGCGAACTGGCGATAAAGGCCGCTCAGGCAGTGCGTTATGAAAATGCCGGTACCGTAGAATTCCTGCTCGATAACGAAGGCACTTTCTATTTCATGGAAATGAATACACGCCTGCAGGTAGAGCACACCATCACCGAGCAGGTTACTGGTATCGACATTGTTCAGGAGCAGATATCGATTGCCAGTGGCAATCCCCTGTCCTATCACCAGCAGCAAATTACAATGCGTGGTTTTGCCGCCCAGTTCCGTATTAATGCAGAAGACCCGAAGAACGATTTCCTGCCCAACTTTGGCCGCATCACACGCTATTATTCTGCTGGTGGGCCGGGCGTGCGCACCGACGCCGCCATATATACGGGTTATGTATTTCCACCTTATTACGATTCCCTGTGCGCCAAACTCACCGTGTGGGCGCTGACCTGGGATCAATTGCTGGCTCGCGCCAGCCGCGCTCTCAAAGACGTGGGATTGTACGGTGTCAAAACCACCAAGCCGTTTCATCTGGAAATCCTGAAAACACCGGAATTCCGGGCCGGGAATTTTGACACCAGTTTCGTGGAACAACATCCGGAACTGGTAAACTACTCCATCCGACGACCGCCTGCTGACCTGGCCGCTGCCATTGCCGCTGCCATTGCCGCACACCACGGCGTGTAACAGGGCAATATACAAATTTATGGCCAAGAAAAAAAATAGAGTACTTGTTACTGACCTAACCTTGCGTGACGGGCATCAGTCGTTGATCGCCACGCGCATGCGCACCGAAGATATGCTGCCAATTTGCGGCAAAATGGATGCCATTGGATTCTGGTCACTTGAGGCATGGGGCGGCGCCACGTTTGACGCCTGCCTGCGTTTTCTCAAGGAAGACCCGTGGGAGCGTCTGCGCCAGTTAAAAGCGACTCTGCCCAATACACCCATCCAGATGTTGTTACGGGGACAGAACCTGTTGGGATATCGCCACTATTCAGACGATGTAGTCGAGGCTTTCGTTGCCAAGGCTGCCGAGAATGGCGTTGATGTTTTCCGTATTTTTGATGCAATGAATGACATACGGAACATGGAGACGTCGATCAAGGCGGTAGTTGCCGGCGGCAAGCACGCACAAGGTGCGATTTCCTATACCGTCAGCCCGGTACATACTGTTGAGTTTTTCGTCGAGCACGCAAAAAAGCTCGAAGTCATGGGTTGTCACAGCATTTGCATTAAGGATATGGCCGGTCTGCTGACACCACAAGGGTCCGGTGAGCTGTTCGCGGCACTGTCAAAGGCAGTCAAATTGCCACTGCATTTCCACTCTCACACCACCGCCGGTGTGGCCAATATCGCCATGTGGGAAGCAGTCAAGAATGGCGCACGTCAAGTGGATACTGTCATGAGCCCTTTCTCCTGGGGCACCAGTCATTCGCCCACCGAAAGTATGGTTGTTGCCTTCAAGGATACCGACTATGACACCGGTCTCGACGTTGAAGCCTTGCAGGATATCGGTGCTTACTTCCACGAAGTACGAAAGAAATACCATCAATACGAGAGTGAGTTCACGGGTATTGATACACGAGTACAGATTAACCAGATTCCCGGTGGCATGATTTCCAACCTTTCTCACCAGCTCAAGGAACAAGGCGCGCTTGATAAAATGAACGACGTACTGGCCGAAATTCCCCGCGTGCGCGAAGACCTGGGGTACCCGCCCCTGGTAACACCGACATCGCAAATTGTCGGCACCCAGGCAGTATTGAACGTCATTACCGGCCAGCGTTATAAAAGTATTACCAACGAAGTGAAGCTCTATCTACAGGGTCGCTACGGTAAGGCGCCAGGCGAAATTAACGATACTGTACGCAACATGGCCATTGGCAACGAAGAAGTAATTACCTGCCGACCGGCCGATAAACTGGAGCCAGAAATGGATCGTCTACGGGAGGAGGTCGGCAAGCTGGCCCTGTCGGAAGAAGATGTGCTGACCTATGCCATGTTTCCGGATGTGGGTAGAATTTTTCTGGAGGAACGGGCCAGCGGCACATTGCAACCGGAACAGCTTTTACCACCGCACGATGGCAATGGTGCTGGCGGCGCGCTATCGCTGGCGCCGACGGATTTCAATGTCACCCTGCATGGCGAGACTTACCATATCAAGGTGACGGGTGCGGGACACCGTAGCGATGACGAGCGACCATTTTATCTTACGGTGGACGGGGTACCAGAAGAAATCTTACTCGAATCTTTGCAGGAAACCGTGCCAACCCAAAGCGGTATGGTGGATACTGATCGCATTTCCAAGGGGTCAAAACGGCCCAAGGCAACCAAAGAAGGTCATGTGACCAGTTCCATGCCCGGTACGATAGTGGAGGTAATGGTGGCGGAAGGCGACAAGGTAACTGCTGGAGATTCCGTTCTTGTTATTGAAGCCATGAAAATGGAAAATGAAGTACCGGCTCCAGTCAGCGGTACAATCAAGGTCATTAATGTAAGCAAGGGTGACAGCGTCAATCCCGACGAAGCGTTGATGGAGATTGAATAATACCTTGAAACACCCGGCGCTGAGGCGCAGAGTCATTCTTAATGGCAGTCCCTCGGACCGTTATTAATGAGTAAAATACATTTTAAGGCCGGCTTTTAGCTAGCCCTATATCTTTTCTTTACTCAGTGTCGTCGCGCCTCTGCGTTGAGTGTCTATATTAACAACACCTCATCATGAAGATCATCCTCGCTTCCACTTCTCCTTACCGCCGGGTATTGCTGGAACGCCTCCAGCTTCCCTTTCAGGTTGTTGCGCCAGATATTGATGAGACCCCGCTAGCCAACGAGAGCCCGCAAGCCCTGGTAGAACGACTGGCAATCGCCAAAGCCAGGGTCGTTGCCGACACAATCGATCATGCCCTGGTGATCGGTTCGGATCAGGTTGCCGTGTATGACAATGAGATAGTCGGGAAACCGCGTGACCATGATCATGCAGTGGAACAACTGCGTCGCGCATCCGGCAACACAATTACGCTTTATACCGGTCTCGCGCTGATCAATAGTAATACCCTTACGATACAGTCCGAGGTAGTTCCCTATCGCGTGGTTTTTCGCAAGTTGACTGATGAGCAGATCGAGACCTATTTGCGCAAGGAACAGCCTTACGATTGCGCGGGTAGTGTTAAATCAGAGGGACTGGGGATATCACTGCTGCAGCGCTTTGAGGGAGATGATCCCAACTCCCTGGTGGGCCTTCCGTTAATCCAGTTGGTGAGTATGCTTGAGCGCGAAGGACTATCGCCATTAGCTGGCAACTAAAAATATTTTTTATAATACCCGGTTACAGCGATACTGAAACTACTGTGTCGGGCTCACGTTAGATTTTCTCAACGATGTGATCAAAGTTCCGCCTACCGAAGCGCCAAGTTTGGTGGCAAAACGGTCCAGCCAGCCAGGCCGGTATGTAAAGTCGACTATTTTGTCGGCACCTACCACCTCACGGGCGACAAACGAGGATGATCCAAACTCATCCACCAGGCCCATTTTTTTAGCGGTTTCGCCGCTCCAGAAACGACCACTAAAGGTGTCTTTTGTTTCTTTCAGGGTCTTGCCGCGGCCACTGCGAACAGCGGTAATAAATTGCTGATGCACTTCGCGTAACATTTTTTCTACACTGCGTTTGTCGCCTGGTTTGAGCGGAGAGAACGGGTCAAACGATCCCTTATATTGACCCGCTGTAAACAAGCGTCTCTCGACACCGATCTTTTTCATCACTTTGGTAAAACCGAATCCGCCATCGAGCAATACGCCAATCGACCCGACAATACTGGACGGGTTGGCATAAATTTTATCGACTCCCGAGATAATGTAATAACAGCCCGAAGCGCAGACATCACTTATCACGCCGTAAACAGGTTTATCGGGATATTTTTTCTTCAGCCGGCGCACCTCGTCGCTAATGTAGGCCGACTGCACAGTGGTGCCACCGGGGCTGTTGGCGCGAATAATTACCGCCTTGGCCTTACTCTCAAACGCCTTACGCAAACCGGAAATGATATTGTCGGCACTGGCGGTGCGACCAGGCGCAATAACGCCTTCAAGGTCAACAAGCGCGGTAAAATTTCCCGCTGCCGGTTTTTCGCCGATACCGCTGGATTGGGCCAGTATCAGGATCAGTACCAGATAAGCGACGAAGAAAAGCTTGAAAAATATTCCCCAGCGCCTTGCCTTGCGTTGTTCATCGATAGAGGCAAGCAGAATGCGCTCCATCGCATTGCGTTCCCAATCCTGGCGAGACTCCCGGGACAGGCTTTCGTTTGGCAGGCGCCCGTTTTCTGCAGAGTTTTCAGTCATCGCATGATCGTTTTTCAGGTTCCGGGGGTCCTGATGCTAAGTGTATCCCATTTTCATCACATAACAGGATTTCTCCGCCTGTTTCCGTGACATCAATCGCCACCAAGCCGCGATTATCACATCGACCGTACGCGCACGCACCGGTATCGGGATAATAGAGTGCACCGTGGGTCGCGCACATGAGGTAATTTTTATCCGTGTCAAAAAATTCTCCTTTCTGCCAATCCAGCTCAACCGACATATGGGCACACTGGTTTAGATAAGCGCGAGGTGCGCCATCATGGCGAATAACAAAGGCCGGCAGGGTGCGAACTCCGGTTTTGACGTAAAACCGGTAGCCACTGCCCTTTTCCGTCACGAGCGCGGAAGCGCAAACTACTTGTTTCTCTCTTACTGACAAAACCAGTTACGGACATCTCCGAAGGAATGCATACATTGATATATCGTGTACTCCGCGAGCCGATCGCAAGGGTGGACCCCGTAGCTCACGGCCAGAGAATCTATACCGGCATTTTTAGCCATTTCCAGATCGTACACGGTGTCGCCTACCATAATTGTTCGTTGTCGTGATATGCCGGTTTCAAGAATGATTTCTTCCAGCATCAAGGGATGCGGTTTAGATCGAGTTTCATCTGCGCAACGCGTAATAGTGAAAAATTCTTTCAGCGGGGAGTCCCTCAGAACACGGTTTAGACCGCGCCGCGCCTTGCCGGTAGCTACCGCCATCTGGTAACCCATGTTTGCCATGTCGGCCAGACCTTCGGCTACCCCCGTAAATAGCGGCATTGCGGTATTGTCGTGCACCAGAAAATGATCCCGATAAGCCTCGAGTACCGCCTCACGCATGCTTGCATCAGACTTGGGGAAAATTTCGTTAATGGCCTCCTCCAGCCCCAGACCGATAATATTACTTACAGCAGCATCTCCGGGATAAGGTGCGCCGGCATCCTTTGCAGCCCCCTGAAAGCATCGTACAATCTTGGCCTCGGAATCCATCAGAGTTCCGTCCCAATCGAAAATCACGAGATCAAATCGACGCGTCATTTAGTCAATTTTTCCAATACGCTAGTCAGGTCTTCAGGCAATGGGGCTTCAATATACACTTTGCAATCCTTGGCGGGGTGGGTGAATGTCAATTTAGCCGCATGCAAAAACAGTCGCTTTAACCCCAATCGCTTCATTGTGCCGTTGAAATTTTTATCACCATATTTATCGTCACCGGCAATGGGTCTCCCCAGATGCGCAGCATGCACCCTTGCCTGATGGGTGCGTCCCGTGATCAATTTGATCTCCACCAGGGTCGCGTCGAGGTTGCTATGTGAAAAATTTTTCCGCGGTGTAAACCGGCTGATGGCAGTTTTACCTGTTTCGCTAACCCTGACCATTCGTTCTCCCGACTGTTGCTGATTCTTTTCCAACGCAACTTCCAGCCGTTGACCCTTGCCGGTCCAGTTGCCCTGCAACAAGGCCGTGTATCGTTTCTGAATCTGGTTGTTACGCAGTTGCTCATGTAACTGGCGCAATACCGGGCGGTGTTTAGCGATTAACAATACCCCAGAGGTACCGCGATCGAGCCGATGTACCAACTCCAGAAAACGACATTGTGGTCTTAGCTGGCGTAACGCTTCAATCAAACCCAGATGGATACCGCTGCCACCGTGCACAGCCAGACCCGATGGTTTGTCGATTGCCAGCAGATCATCATCTTCAAACAGAACGCGTGCATTCAGCCACTCCAGACCGTCAGCTTTGGGCGGCGCCTGGCGCGTCGCTGTTCTCACCGGGGGAATCCGAACAATATCCCCTGTTTGCAGCCGATAGTCCGGCTTCGATCTGCCCTTATTGATGCGCACCTGACCCATACGAACAATGCGGTAGATATGGCTCTTGGGCACGCCTTTGAGAAAACGCCGCAAATAATTGTCCAGACGCTGGCCGGCATCCTCATCTGCGATTTCGATAAATCGAACTTTTACGCCGCTATCTCCTTGAGATTGTTGCCTATTTGTCATCAGGGTCAGTTTAACAGATTGTCCCGGCGGGCCGACGCTGTTATAGTCTGGTGCAGCGCAGTAACCGCAGATGGTGGTTTAAGAAATCGCGCTAACAATACGGTAAAAAAGGTTTTTTTGCCTGGACTATAAACCAGGCGACCCCGGAAATCGGCGACCAACAAGACGACTCGCGATTCACAGGCCGGCATTACTGCGAATGGCCCCGGGTGTAAAGAAAGGGTTTAGCGTCACTCCCCTGTCAGAGTGACACAATGAATTAAGGCGGCCCCAGGCGGCAATTCTGCCTGGAGCGCAGCGTTTCACAACATTGCCGCAATAAACAACATTGCCACGCTAAATGTTGTGAAACGGCGACCCGCTGTATAGCGAGTCGCAGCGCTTCCCACCAGGAGAGCAAGGCTCCCGGGGGCGCCAGGAATTTTACAATGAAACGTATTTTGTTTAACGCGACTCATTCCGAGGAGTTGCGTCTCGCCATTGTCGATGGTCAGCGTCTGCTCGATCTCGACATCGAATCTACCGCATACCAGCAAAAGAAAGGCAACGTATACAAAGGCAAGGTCACCCGGGTGGAACCCAGCCTGGAAGCCGCCTTCGTTGACTATGGTATGGAGCGTCAGGGTTTCCTGCCGTTAAAAGAAATCTCACGTATCTACTTCAACAATCTTCCGGAAGGCACTCCAATGTCGCAAGTGCGGATCAAGGACGTGATCCAGGAAGGCCAGGAGCTCATTGTCCAGGTTGAAAAAGAGGAACGTGGTACGAAAGGTGCTGCTCTGACAACCTTTGTCAGTCTCGCTGGCCGCTACATGGTGCTAATGCCAAACAATCCCAAAGGCGGCGGCATTTCACGCCGTATCGAAGGTGAAGAACGCGCCGAACTGCGTGAGGCCATGGCCCAACTGGAAGTACCGGAGGATTGCGCTGTTATCGCGCGCACCGCCGGTCTGGGGAAAAGCCCGGAAGAATTACAATGGGATCTGGACTACTTGATTCATCTCTGGACCGCTATTTCCACGGCTGCGGAAAAACCTGCACCGATTCTTATTTATCAGGAAAGCAATCTTGTGGTGCGCACCATTCGTGACTATCTGCGCCCGGACATCAACGAAATTGTTGTCGATAACCCGGATGTTTACGAGCGTATGTTGAAGTTCATGGAAGAAGTTACGCCGCACAATGTTGAAAAATTAAAGTTACACAGTGAAGACACGCCACTGTTTTCACGTTTCCAGATTGAACATCAGATCGAGTCCGCATTCTCGCGCGAAGTACAATTGGCGTCCGGGGGGTCAATAGTATTTGATCGCACCGAGGCCATGATTAGCATTGATGTAAACTCGGCCCGCGCAACAAAAGGTGCCGATATTGAAGAAACGGCGCTGAATACCAACCTGGAAGCGGCGGAAGAAGTGTCTCTGCAATTGCGTCTGCGTGATCTCGGTGGCTTGGTTGTTATCGACTTCATCGATATGACGCCGACACGCAATCAACGCGCCGTCGAACAGCGATTGAATGAAGCGCTGCGCTTCGATCGTGCCCGGGTACAAGTTGGTCGCATATCCCGTTTTGGATTGCTAGAAATGTCGCGTCAACGGCTACGTCCATCACTCGGTGAAGCTTCCAGCCTCGTCTGCCCGCGCTGTAGCGGTACTGGCCATATTCGTGGCGTGCAGTCTTCCGGGCTTCACATTCTGCGTCTGGTGCAAGAAGAAGCGATGAAAGAGAACACCGCAACGTTGCATGTTCATCTACCCCTTGCGACGGCGACTTACCTGTTGAATGAAAAACGTCACGAACTGAATACGATGGAGACGCGACTGGCGACACCAATTTACATCATTCCAACTGCAGACATGGAGACACCACACTACCGCATACGACGTTTGCGCAGCGAAGATGTAGATGCCGAGGACGATATACCCAGCTACAAAATTGAAATGGAACATGGCGAGGTAGCAGCTGAGCCGGTTCCCGGAATAACAAAGGCAGCTACCAGTGAAAAACCTGCTGTGGGCCAGTTGGCTCCCCGTGGAACCGTACCCAAACGTGTCCCAAAACCCAAGGCAGGATTGTTGTCGCGTTTGCTCAAGGCGTTATTTGGGGCCGGTGAGAAAAAGAAACCACGAACTGGCAGCGGCAGAAATCGACCCGGCAGAAATCGACCCGGCGGTCAGCGAGGTCGTAGCGGCCAGCCGCAACGGGGCCGTTCACAACAAAGGCCCCTTAAGCAGACGAAAAAACAGCCTGTCACCACTGCCGGTGGTGGCGAGAAAAAACCGGACACGGATGGGCAGCAAAGTGAAGGTTCCAAAAACGGACGTGGACGCGGACGTGGCGGACGCGGACGTGGCGGACGCGGACGTGGCGGACGCAGTCAAGACACACAAGCCCAGAAAAAAGTGGCCAGTGAAAAATCAAAAGATGCGGCAAAGTCGCCGCAGAAAGACAGTTCGAAGTCTGCAGAAAAACAGGTGGCAAAATCCCGCCCCCAGGACCGTGAACATCCACAAAAGGAGCACAACCCGGGTCAGGTCGAAAGGCAACGTGACGCCGGACAAGAACCCGATGGCAATAACATTAGTAACGCCAAAAGCGCTGGCCATTCATCATCTCCTGGCAACAGCAGCGTAGAAAAAACAACCTCCGTGTCGCGGTCGGCTGCACCGGTCAGCAGCAGTGCTGGCAATAGCTCAAGTGCGGATTCGGCGATGGTGCAAATTGAAACGAAGGACACGCGACCAAAAACGGAAGATGTCAGCAAAGATCAGGGTTAGAATTTGTGCTGGCGGCGAATGTCCGCCAGCAACCCTCTGGCCGCATCCTCGATCATGTCGAGCACGCGATCAAAACCCCCTTCCCCGCCGAAATAGGGATCAGGCACCTCATTTTCCGGTCGTTCTGGTGCATATTCCATGAGCAGGCGTACTCGTGGTTCAAACTGTGCTGGAGCAAGTTGCGCCAGGTGCGCATAATTTTCCTGATCCATCGCCAGCACGTAATCGAATTCCTTGAAATCCGTCCTGGTAGCGCGTCGCCCGCGTAGCGGACTTAAATCAATCCCCCGGCGTGCTGCTGCTTCCTGAGAGCGCGGGTCGGGCCCCTCGCCAACATGGTAAGCATGTGTACCGGCTGAATCGATTTCGATCTGCCCGGCCAGCCCCTCGCTTTCGACAAGTGCACGGAACACTCCCTCCGCTGTTGGAGAACGACAGATATTTCCAAGACACACAAACAATACACGAACCACGTAGACGACCCTCGATCCTGATTTATTCACCCAGCATGTAACGTACCTTTTCAAGATCCGCTTCGGTGTCGACACCGGGACCAGGCAGTTCGACAGCTTCACAAACTGCGATTTGATAACCGTGCCAAAGCACACGAAGTTGTTCCAGCGACTCGGCTTTTTCCAGGTTACAGGGCGACCATTGCGCATATTCCTTTACGAATCCGGCACGATAGGCATACAAGCCGATATGTCGATGGCCTGGCAGGTCGGGTGTAATACCCCTGCTGATTGCATCTCGATGCCAGGGAATCGAGGCGCGGCTGAAGTAAAGTGCATAACCCTCCCTGTCAACGACAACCTTGACGACGTTCGGGTCGCTATAATCATTTTCGTTGTCTATTTTGTGACACACGGTCGACATTACCGCCCGGTCGTGGGATTGCAATGTTGCTGCCACCTGGTCCAGCAGGCTTGCTGGCATCAATGGTTCATCGCCCTGTAGATTGACGACAATGGCATCATCCGCCCATTCCTTTGCTGAAACGACTTCTGCAATGCGGTCTGTCCCCGACTGGTGCGTACTCGATGTCATGCAAACTTCTGCACCGAATTTTTCTGCTGCCTGAAAAATACGATCATCGTCGGTAGCAATGGTGATAGATTCTGCGTCGCTTTCACGTGCCTTTTCGTAGACCCATTGCAGCAATGGTTTGCCGCCAATATCGATCAGCGCCTTGCCGGGCAAGCGTGTCGAAGAAAAACGTGCGGGGATAACAAGATGCATGAATAGTATGCTGATATGACAGCTATTCTTCCGTTATCGTGCGCGCTTCATCCTCCAGCATGACAGGGATACCGTCACGAACAGGAAAGGCGAGGTGGTCGGCCCTGCATACAAGCTCGGCCTTTTTTTTATCGTACTTCAACGGTCCCTTGCAAATCGGGCAAACCAGTATTTCCAGCAGCTTTTTATCCAAAACGAGTCTCCTCAACCCAGGTTCGAAGATTATCCACTACGGCGGGCGTGGGTCGGGCGTTAACTTCCAGCACCCACCAGTTATTTCCAGCGAAACGCATACATTTTACCGCATCTTTCTCGGTCATGATGATATCCTGATCATCCCAAAAATTCAGACCCTCTTCGGAAAACCGGTAATGATCCGGGAAAGCATGGTTGGTGGTTTTAACCCCCATGCCGGCCAGCGTATCGAAAAATCGAGAGGGATTGCCAATGCCTGCCACCGCGTGAACATGCTTGTTTTTAAATGTATCGAGCGGTACCCGTTTATTACTCCTCATATTGCGGATTGCTGTGGGTAGTATCTCCATCGCCGATCTGCTCGTTTTCGTTGCGCCATTCGTTACCACAAGATCAACTGTGTTCGCGCGCCCGGCAGGTTCCCGCAGGGGCCCTGAAGGCAGACAAAAGCCATTGCCGTAACCACGCTGACCGTCGACCACGGCAATTTCATAGTCCCGTCGTAGCCGATAGTGCTGCAACCCGTCGTCGCTGATGATGACGGTGCAGTCCGTGTTGTCTATCAACTCCCGGGCGGCGGCAACACGGTCTGGCGCGGCAACGACTGGACAATCAGTGCGGCGCGCCAACAATACCGCCTCATCTCCTACCTCATGCGCTGACGTATCTGCGCGCACCATTCTTGGCCAGGTTTTCGATCGACCTCGATAACCTCGTAAAATAATGCCGGGACGATGACCTTTTCCTCTGAGCCAGTCAGCCAACCAGATAACCAGCGGCGTTTTGCCGGTCCCGCCTACCGTAAGATTGCCGACAATAATAATTGGCAAATCAACTGAATAACTCTTCAACACGCCCGTCTGATAGCCCATTCTACGTAGTACCACGATGGCACAATAGATTATTGATAAAGGCCAGAGGGCAAGACTGACGATATTGAGGCTTTGCCAACGGTTCACCAGCCACTGCACAATAGCGAATCAGCCTTTGTCCCGGAACTGAAGATTGTAGAGATTGGCGTAGGCACCTTTTTCAGCGAGTAAGTCCTTGTGTGTGCCGGTCTCGATGATCCTGCCCTGATCCATCACGACGATTTTATCGGCACGCTCGATAGTGGACAGACGGTGCGCAATTACCAGCGTGGTTCGATTTTCCGTCAGCGCTTCAATGGCAGCCTGCACGTGCCTTTCTGATTCGGTGTCCAGCGCCGAAGTGGCCTCGTCCATGATCAGGATCGGGGCATTTTTATATATCGCCCTCGCGATGGCGATGCGTTGACGCTGCCCGCCGGATAGTCGCAGCCCCCTTTCACCTACCATCGTTTCCATGCCGTTCGGTAATTTATCAACAAATTCGGAAACGCGGGCGGCACTGGCCGCGGCACTCAATTGACCAGGGTCGATATCATTTTCATGTCCGTAGGTAATATTATTCTTAATAGAATCGTCGAAAAGTATCGTTTCCTGACTAACGATAGCCAGATGGTGCCGAAGGTTGTTCAGTGTATAGTCATTGATATTGATTCCATCAATCAATATTTCGCCGCTCTTAACAACGTAGAATCGAGCTAGTAGATTCGCGATGGTTGTCTTGCCACTACCCGATGCGCCGACCAGTGCAACTATCTGGCCCGGTCCAATATCAAAACTGATTTTTTCGATAGCGGTGTCGTCGGCCTCTTTGTAACGAAAAACAACATCCTGATATCGAATTGATCCTTGAATCCGGTCACGCTCGATAGTACCGGTATCTGTTTCAGGCTCACGATCCAGAAGTGAGAAGGCACTGTTTGAAGCGGCAATGCCTGCTTGCAACATCTGGTTAACACTACTCAGTTTTTTTGCGGCCGGCATCAGAACCATTAACGCTGTCAGGTAGGAAACAAATCCGCCGGTGGTAAATTCACCGGCGGCACTTTGCAACAAGGCAAGATAGATCACCGCTGCGATTGCGATACCCGCAATCACCTCCAGAATGAAGGTGCCGCCGGCTGAAGCAACAATTTGTTTGAGCGCCTGCTGACGGTTGCTGTTGTTTGCCTGATTAAAAACCGCAGTCTCCTGATCCTGCGCATTGAACGCTTTCACAACGCGCTGCCCGTCTGTGGCTTCCTGGGTAACCTTCGTAATTTCTCCAATGGATTGTTGAATCTTCTCGCTTGACCTGCGTAATTTGTGTGACATAAGTCGCACCAGGTAAACGAGCACAGGTGCCAGAACAAGAAACAACACCGTCAGTTTCCAGCTGACATAGGTCATATAGGCAAACACGAGAATTACGGTTAACCCACTGCGTATAACAACGAAAATTGCATTAGTGGCGGCATTTGCCAATTGTTCAATATCAAAAATCAGTTTCGAGATGATTGCACTGGAAGAATTGTTGTCATAAAAACTGGCGGGTAGACTCACAACCCGGTTGAACAACGCACTGCGAATATCGTAAATTACCCGTCGCCCCACCCAGGTAACTAGATAGGCGGCAATGAAGGTGGCTAGCCCGCGAACAAATACCAACGCCAGCATGAGTCCGGTATAAAGCAACGCACCGTCTGGATTGCGGGCAATAAAACCATCGTCCACCAGTTCTTTTACCACAGCGGCAAACGAGGCATCGCTTGCTGCGGCCACGATCGACACAATAAATACGATGAACAGCGCAAGTTTGTAGTTGCCACTGTATCCCAGCAATCTTTTGTAAAGTTGCAGACTACTGACCGCTTGGCGTGAATCGCTCACCGAATCAGTTACCGGTGGCAGGTTTTTGCGTCGCGAAGGTCAGTCGGGAGTAACCCAGCCGTCGTGCCGCTTCCATCACCCCGACCACGGATTCGTGCGGTGCCTTTCCGTCAGCGTGAATGATGATAACAGGGTCCTTCATCTTGCCAGCCAGACGTAACATGGCACCGCGTAAGGTACCGGGGGATTTGTCTGCCAACTGTTTGTCGCCCATGTAGTAACGTCCCTGAGCATCTATCAGGATACGAACAGAATTTTCAGTCAGCTTGGTTTTGGCGGTTGCTTCCGGCAGTTTGATGCGTAGCTGCGTTTCTTTCGAAAAACTGGTGGTGACCACGAGAAAGATCAAGGTCATCAACAGGACGTCAATCAAAGGCACCAGATTGAGTTCGGGTTCATCGCTGCGGCTGGGTTGAAATTTCATTTTATAGTGTCAAACCTGGCCTGACTCGCGTTCGCCATGCAGTATTTCGATTAGCTGAATGGCATCCTGCTCCATGTCCATCAATAATTCGTTTACGCGTGCCCGAAAATAACGGTAAAACATCACACTGGGTATCGCCACGGCAATACCGGCAGCGGTAGTCACCAATGCCTGGGCAATGCCACCTGCCACCACCGCCGGATCACCTATTCCCTGAGTACTGATGCCGGCGAACATGTCGATCATACCAATCACAGTGCCAAACAGACCCAGAAAAGGTGTAATAGCAGCAACAGTGCCCAAGGCGTTAAGAAAGCGTTCCAGATCCGGTACCACATGACGACCGGCGTCTTCTACCGCCTCTTTAACGATTTCACGCGAGTGGTTGCGGTTGATCAGGCCTGCCGCGAGGATCTTGCCGAGAGGGGAACTGTTTCGCAGTAAATCGATTCGCGCTCCATCCAGCTCATTGGAATTCAACCACTGCTGTACTTGCGGCATCAAGCTTGGGGGAGTGACGTATTTTCGTTGCAGGGACCAAAGGCGTTCGCCAACAATGGCAGTGGCGGCGATAGAACACAGAATGATGGGCCACATCACCCAGCCGCCGGTTTTTATTAACTCAAACATTATTTATGTGCGTCCCGCAATTCAACTGGGGCCTAATTTATCAGACCTTCCTGCCAGAACAAAACCAGTTTCTCCGGGACGCGACGGGGCTATCAGTTGAACCAGTAGCGGCGTTTTTGGTGGCGGTACTTTTCGACTTTCCAACCGTCGCGGCTGATCGAAATTTCAATTGCGCCAGTTTCGGGAGAAAGCAGTATTTGGCTACCAGATACGACATAACGGTCAATTACGTTGCGGTTGGGATGCCGATATCGATTGCGGTACCCGACCGGAAACAACACCATGCCTGGATTGACGAGATCGACAAACCCGTTTGTGGACGAGGTACGGCTACCGTGGTGCGGGGCAATCAGGAAGTCGGATTTGAGATCGGGCCCGTTTTTCTGGATCAACCAGGCCTCGCGTTCGCGTTCGATATCCCCCGGGATCAAGACACTTCCAAAGCGGGTAGAAATTCTTAGTACGCATGAGTTATTGTTCTTGTCAAAAGGGTCCTCGAGTTGTGGGCTCAATATTTCGAACCCTACACCATCCCATTGCCACTGTTGCCCCTCATAGCATTGTTGCCCCCGCGGAAACCGTGCCGGAACGCTGCTCAGTATTCTGTTGACTCGCATCTCCGCCAACAAGGACCGGGCACCTCCCGCATGGTCGTTGTCGCCATGACTGATGATCAGGGTGTCAACGTAATGGCGGCCAATATGTCGTAAATACGGCAGAACAACGGCACGACCGGTATCAAAAGATTTGCTGAAACGAGGACCGGTATCATAAACCAGAAGATGTCTGCTAGTTTGCACCACTACCGCCAGCCCCTGACCGACATCCAGCAAGGTGAGCCGGTATTCGCCCGGCACGGGCGCATCCATCGATACAAACAAGATCGGCAGGAAACCCGCCAATCCCAGCCAGCGTGCTGGCAAACCTCGAGGTGAGAGTAGCAAGATGGCGCCGATCGCAGCTGACAGGGCGACAGACAATGAAATCGCGTTTGCAAACACAGGGACAGTGTCGTCCAGCCAACCCAATCCCGTCCAAATGATATCGAGAGTCATATCAGCCAGCGAAAGAATTCCGAACGCGATGGAATCCGGTAGCAAAATGGTCGCCACTGCGGCCGCCAGAGTGGTGGGTACCACTACAATGCTAAAAACGGGTACGGCGACGAGATTGGCTAGTGGTGCAACCAGAGAGGATTGCTGAAAAAAATATAATGTAAGTGGAACCAGTCCAACCGCAAGTGCCCACTGAATCCTGACAAGTTTGAGCAGCTTGTTATCGTCCGGGTATTTGCACTGTACCACCATCAGAATCAGCCCCACGGCGACGAAGGACAACCAGAAACCTGCGCCCAAAACTGCAAGCGGGTCAAATAACAACACGGCCAGCAACGCGCCCCCAAGCACTGCGGGCGGATGAAAACGCCGATGAAAAAACAGGCCGCCAAACACGACAACCAGCATAATCAAGGCTCGTTGCGTAGGCAGGGAGAACCCCGCCAGACCGGCATAAAGAAATGCAACGACCATTGCTCCGAGGGCAGCAAAACGGGGTGCCGGCAAATACAGGGTGGTGGTCCCGGGAAGCGACCATAACCAGCGAAAAATAAAAAAGGCCAGACCCGTAATTATGCCAATGTGTAAACCGGATATTGCCACCAGGTGACTCGTGCCGGTATCACGTAACTGGTTCCACTGCTGCGGTGTCAACAGGTTGCGATTCCCTGTTGCAAGCGCTATCAAGATACCCTGATGCGGGCTATCCGGCAGTAATTTCTGAAAATTGGTCGCAATATCTATTCGGGTACGATTAAAACTCCAGCTCTTTTTTGCCGCTTTCAATCGCTGTGCTTCGCGTACGTAACCTTTGGCTCGAATCCGTTTTTGAAAAAGGTAGGCTTCATAATCAAAGCCGCCGGGGTTCTGGAAACCATTCGGTCGTTTTAACCTCACTTTGAGACGCCACTTCTCATCAACTCCGGGTGCGGCCAATTGCTGGTAGACGCTCAACAGAACACGGCGCGGAACTTTAATTGGCTCGCCGTTCAGACTGGCAGAGTCGACCCGAAATTCGAATCGACTACCTTTGTACATTAGGCGCGGAATCGAAACGACGTGACCAACCAGCCAGATATCCTGCCCCTCTAGACCAAACTTTAGTTCATCGCCCAGTATCAAACCGGCACGAAAACTGGACCAGAAAATTCCTGCAACAAATACTGCTGCCAGTAGCAAAATAGATTGCGCGGCTGGAAATCGCCGTATCAAAAAAGGTACAGGAAAAATCAACGCGACCCACCCCAGGGCAGGAAGCGTGGATTGGAGCTGGACCAGCAGGATCCCGGCCAGAAAAGCCAGGGCAATATGCAACATAGTCAGCCTCCTTGCCGACGCTAGTACGATTCGTGGGTTAACTATACACTAGAGTCTATGGAGGGAAACCGGCACCAGACCGGTTGTTTCTATTCGGAAGGAAGTAATTGTATATCTGCCAAAGGATTGTCATTCAGGGGTAGTTGTTGAAGGGTTATGGCTCGTAAATTCATCAAACGTTTTATGCCTGACAGTCGCACTGTCCGCAGTCACAAATACCTGCAGATTTTCGGCACCCTGCTACACAATCCTAACTTGTGGCACCTCAACCGCTACTCGGTTTCCCGTGCTGTTGCCATTGGTCTGTTTATGGCCAGTATGCCCGTACCCTTCCAGATGCTTCCCGCTGCATTGCTGGCAATTCTCGTCCACGCGAACTTACCGATTTCGGTAGCTTTGGTATGGATAAGCAACCCGATCACTATGCCACCGTTTTTCTATTTTTCCTACAAGGTCGGCACATGGATATTACAAACTCCGCCGCAACCATTTAGCTTTGAATTTTCCTGGGACTGGTTCGTGCAGCAACTGGCACATGACTGGCCACCCTTTTTGCTGGGTAGTTTTGTTGTGGGATCTGTACTGGCGCTCATTGGCTACGTCGGCGTACGCATCTTCTGGCGATGGCATGTATTAAATGAGTGGGAAGCACGCAAGGCAAGAAAAACCGCCACCAAACGATAGCCTTCTAGTCGCTTGCTTCCTTCAGCACGCCATCTTCAAGTTTCAGTATGCGATCCATGCGTGATGCCAATCCGATATCATGGGTTACAACAACGAAACTGGTTTGCAGTTCCTGGTTCAATTCCAGCATAAGATCGTACACGCTTTCTGCGGTCTGTCGATCCAGGTTTCCCGTAGGTTCATCTGCGAGTACACACAATGGTTTTGTCACCATCGCACGCGCTACTGCAACACGCTGGCGCTCTCCGCCGGACAATTCTGCCGGTTTA
This sequence comes from Acidiferrobacterales bacterium, assembly GCA_048060695.1. GTDB lineage: Bacteria > Pseudomonadota > Gammaproteobacteria > Acidiferrobacterales > JAJDNE01 > JAZFSZ01. The sequence continues at coordinate 31,238 of JBGMQT010000001.1, read as the reverse complement.
TGTTGCAAGCGATCTTCGAGACCAACACGGGCCAGCATGTCGCGTGCCGGTTCCCAGGCCTGTTCATCGTGCAAACGTCTTATCAATAGCGGCATGGCCACATTTTCCAGCGCCGTAAACTCTGGTAACAAGTGATGAAATTGATAGACAAAACCCAATGCTCGATTGCGTAACAGGCCACGAGCCCTGTTATTGAGTCTCGACAGGTCTTCTCCGTCCAGCTCCACAAGACCGGCAGTGGGGGTATCCAGCCCGCCAAGAACATGCAGCAGTGTGCTCTTTCCACTGCCGGATGCGCCGATAACGGCAATGCGTTCGCCACGATCCACTCTCAAATACACTTCCTTCAGCACCTCAACGCTGAGATTGCCATCGTCGTATGTTTTATTGATACCGGTCGCACGCAGGACACTATTATTACTGTTCATTCGTACCGAAGCGCCTCCGCAGGTTGAACGCGCGCTGCTCGCCACGCGGGGTAAAGGGTGGCGCCCACTCCAAGGACAAAGGAAGCGCCAACGATGGTAGCGATGTCATCCCAGTTTAACTGCGCTGGCAAGTCAGTCATTGGATAGACATCGCTTGCCAGAAAATTAAAGCCAACCAGTTGTTCGACGCCTGATACAATGGTCTCAACATTGATTGCCAGCAGCACTCCAGCTGATGCGCCCAGTAGTGTCCCTGCCAGTGCCAATACACTACCCTGGATGATAAACACCAGCATAATACTGCCGGGGCTTAGCCCCAACGTTTGCAAAATAGCAATATCCCCTTGTTTGTCTGTCACCATCATAACCAGGGTTGAAATTATATTAAAAGCAGCCACAGCAACAATTAGCATGAGCACAATAAACAGAATTCTTTTTTGATCTTGTAGCGCAATGAAAAAGTTGCGGTGTTGTTGAGTCCAGTCTCTTGCCCGATATTGCGTGCCCAGCTGATTTACCAGAGTCGCACCCACCAGGGGTGCGAGTTCGCCATTGTCGAGCTTGACGCGCAACCCGGTAACATCATTGAGCGTGCGAAACAGTTTTGCGGCATGGGATTGATGTACTAATACCAATGCACCATCGAACTGCTGCATGCCTACATCAAATAACCCGCTGACAGTCATGCGCATCATGTTTGGGAGCCGGTTGGTTTGGCCTCCGGTCTGGACTACCAATGCAACACGATCCCCCTCTTTAACACCCATCGTTCTGGCCAAGGTGTAGCCCAGGATAATATTGCGCTTTGTCGGTTGCAGAGTTGACAGCGTACCGGTTATCATTTTTTCTGCAATTAGCGATACTTTTTTCTCCATGGAAGGAATGACACCACGGACCAGCACACCCGCCGCATCCCTTCCACGTATCACCAGGCCCTGCCCTTCGATATATGGCGCAACAGCAATCACATTTTTTTGTGAAGAGACAATATTCGCAACCTGCTGCCATCGCGACAGGCCGTTCCATCCTTCGGTAATCGTCACATGAGACACCACACTCAGTATGCGCTGTCGCAACTCATTCCCAAACCCACTCATTACCGACAATACCGTAATGAGTACGGCTACGCCGAGCACAATACCGAGAGTGGCCATCAGCGAGATAAACGAGATGAAATGATTATGTCGCCGGGCTCTGGTGTAACGTAAACCGATGAAGAGCTCGAGAGGTCGAATCATAATCTGGCTCCCCTGCCCGGCTGTACGAATCTATTCATGATGAAGCGCCTGAGCGGGTTCGAGTGTCGCTGCCCTTCTCGCGGGATAAATCGTCGCAGCAATAGTGAGTATCAGTGACGCGATTACTATTGTAAGAACATCCGTCCATTGCAAGTCTGCCTTGAGTCCGGTGTAATAATATATATCTTCGGTAAATAGCGTCGCATGAAATATTCGTTCAAAAAACCGGATCACTGCGTCAATATTGCTCGATAGCAATACACCACTCAAGGCGCCCACGAAGGTGCCAAACAGGCCCAGAATAGCGCCATGGATTATAAAGACCCCCATTATTCGGCCGGGACTCATGCCAAGCGTGCGCAAAATGGCAATATCCCCCTCCTTGTCCGTAACCAGCATCACTAGCATGGAGACAATATTAAACGCGGCCACTGCTATCACCAGAAGCATAATGATAAACATGGCAGTTTTTTCAATACGCAAAGCACGGAAAAAGTTGGCATTTTCTTGTGTCCAGTCGTTCACTCGATAGCCGGTTCCCAGTTTTTCTTGCAGATCCCGGGCGACCCGGGGCGCCATATAAAGGTCATCAAGCTTCAGTCGGATCCCGGTCACACCGGCTCCGATCTGATTGAGTCGGCGAGCATCGTCGATGTGCAGTAGTGCCAACGCGCCATCATATTCCGTCATCTTCAGTTTAAAGATACCGACAACCCGGAACCGCTTTGAACGCGGTAGAACACCGGCCGGTGTGATTTGAGTGCGGGAAGAAACCACAGACAACCAGGAACCCTGTTCAACGCCAAGTCGCCAGGCGATTTCCGAACCGATAATAATTCCATATTCTCCTGACTTGAGATTGGAAAGCGATCCACGAATCATATTCTGGTGGAATATTGAAACGGATTTCTCCGCTTCCGGGTCTATCCCCCTCAGCACGGCGCCGCGTGAACCGAGCTCCGATACCAACATGCCCTGGGAGGAAATGTAGGGTGCGAAACCTGCAATTTCGGGAAGATTTTTTACGCTGTCGAGAATTTTTTGTGAATCGCGAAGCGGTCCCCGATCCGCCACGATAGTGGCATGGGATACCGCACCCAGTATTCGCTGCCGTAATTCGTTGCCGAACCCGTTCATAACCGATAGTACTGTAATCAACGCGGTGACGCCGAGTACAATACCGAGCGTTGCCATCAACGAAATGAACGAAATAAAATGATTGTGCCGCCTGGCCCTGGTGTAGCGCAGCCCGACATAAAGCTCCAAAGGCCGGATCACAATTTACCACACACCGCTATTTTCAACGTTACCATCTTCTTTAAGTCAGTGAGAGTCGACATCATATGATCGATCACAGTAATCCGAATAACTTGAAGGTACCCACCTTGAGGCGGTGGACCGACAAAAACTGGCGGCGGTACGAATTTACCCAACAACCGCATGGTGGCAGGAATACGAAAACGGGTATCACCGAAAAATGTGTGGGCCAGCATAAAAAATAGTGATGTTAGACTTTATTTCTTTCGTGGACGACCAAGACGCATCAACGCCTCACGCAGAGCATCGTCTTGAATATCTTTGGCAACACCCGTGATCACCTCGCTGGCCCCGGATGACAGACTTGGTCGAAGATGTTCTGCCTTTTCCGGTCCCGGCGCCTGGTTCGACGGCACCACGCGTACACGCAGCTCGGCGAGCTGGCGCAGTTCCGAAAACTGTTGCAATCGCAATATAAAATCCGGATACCGATGGCGAATCTGATTACTCCAAAGTGAACTATCCGCGTGCACCAGCAGGCACCGTCCTTCCATTCTCACCGGGTGGCTGTGGTTGGCAATATCAACCCCCACCACTTGCTCCCATAGCGGTGCCAGCGTCTGGCGCAGCAATTCCGCCTGCTGCGCTCTGGCAGCGGCCTCACCGCTAATATAGCTGCGGATGGTCTTGGGCCCGGTTCCGGTCATCGTATAAATACTACCTCTAAACCCTTAAAATCATGGTAATTACCCGAGTCCGGGTCTATACCTTACTATTGTGAACATTATCCTCATACCTGAAGGAATCCGAAAGGGGCGCACAGCAAGTTTTACCCAACGTCATGTCGCCATCATCCTGGTCACTACCGCCCTAATCCTGCCGGCCGTACTGGGTACAGTAAGCTACCAGATCATTGCACTACTAGACCAGAGCGGCGGTGTTCAGCAAATAGAACACGTTCAGGCTCAACAGGAACAATTGGCTGCCCAGCAGCTAGAGATTGAGCAAACCCGACTGCGCACGGGTGCGCACTTGAATGCACTGGCACAGCGTCTGGGGCACTTGCAAGCCCAGGCCATGCGTCTCGATGCTTTGGGAGCACGCCTGACGCGTATGGCTGGCCTGGATGCCAGTGAGTTCGATTTCTCTGGTCGACCCCCGGTGGGCGGGCCAGCAGCACGCGCGTCGGCCACGCAGCAGTTCGATGTCTTTGGCGCACTTGACACCCTCGATAGCAAGATGGCGCAGCAGTCCGACCAGCTTACCGCCTTGCAAACCTTGCTAATCAATCGCCAGACTCAGTCTGCAACCATGCCGGCTGGCTGGCCCGTCACCGGTGGGTGGTTGTCTTCCCGTTTTGGCATGCGCGCTGACCCCTTTACGGGCCGCAATTCAATGCACCGTGGAGTCGATATCGCCAGCCCACTGGGGTCATCAATCAAAGCCATTGGTGATGGCGTCATTTCGTATGCCGGTGAAAAACAGGGATATGGCTTGCTGGTAGAAATTAAACACGGTCAGGGTTTCAGCACACGTTATGCTCATGCCAGCAAAGTGCTGGTCAATCAGGGAGATCGCGTAGTTAAGGGCCAGGAAGTCGCCCTCGTCGGCATCTCCGGTCGATCCACGGGTCCGCATCTGCACCTGGAAGTGTTGCAGAATCGTGCGCAAGTCGATCCTGAAATATTCCTTCAGCAGAACAATACGACTACAGCGCGCAAGCGCGGCCGCGTTGCACACGACAGCACATAAAACGTAAACTCGGCCCATGGCCGAAAACCACGTCCGAACATCCTTTGCAGATTCCATTATCGCCGACAATCTTTCGCTGGTTCGTACGCGAATCTCTGCTACCTGCAACCGTTACGGCCGCGATACTAACAGCGTACGGCTGGTCGCCATCTCCAAAACCAAACCGGTTGCCACCGTGCGTGCAGCATTTGAGGCGGGGCAACTCGATTTTGGCGAGAATCAGGTACAGGATGCACTCACCAAGATTCCGCAGTTTAAAAAACCAGAACTGAACTGGCATTTCATCGGCCCGTTGCAATCCAACAAGACCAAACATCTGCCGGAAAATTTCGATTGGTGGCATACTTTGAACCGCATCGATCTGGCACAACGTGTTTCCAGCAAGGCGCTTGAAATCAACAAACCCGTTAATGCGCTCATTCAGGTCAATGTAATAAACGATACAGCCAAATCCGGAGTATCAGGCAACAATCTGTCGTTGTTGATAGAACAGCTTCTCGAAAATAACCTGATCGGAATCCGGTTGCGTGGCTTGATGACCATCGGCCCCTATGGCGGCAGCGAAACTGAACTCAGGGAATGTTTCTCTGAGCTACGACGGCTACTGGATACAAACCGACAGCAGTTTGATCTTGCAGGTTTCGACCAGCTCTCCATGGGTATGACGGATGATATGGAGCAGGCCATCGCCGAAGGTGCGACTATGGTGAGGGTTGGCAGTGCGATTTTTGGATCACGTTAATTTTTTCTGATCGCCTACGGCGACTGAAAATAATCCCTCATCCTAACCTTCTCCCGGAGGGAGAAAGGACAATTAAACTGAATCCCGCTCTCGAAGAGCGGTCAACGCTGCTGCAACAACCACCAACCCTCCCCCGACCCACTCCACCATTGTCATTGATTCAGTCGTAAGCAACTGTTGCGAGATGGCGCCGGCGACCAGTTCAAACAAAAGAATAATAGCCGAGCGATGTACTGGCATATGTGAAACACCAAATTGCACCAACAGAGTCATTGCTACTAATCCAAACCAGGCCAGTGCCACCACCCCGACATATACACCAATGCCAACTTGTGGAACGGGGGGCTGTTGGACAAGAATAAATATCACCACGATGAAGACCACGCCGATCCAGGATGACAGTGCTTTAATTCGTACCGGTATTTCTTGCCCGTAGCGAATAAAAATATTGGATACGGCGAAGGCAAAACCTGAACTCAACGCCAGCCAGTCGGCAGCATCGTCTGGCCATAGCCGGCTCTCTCCCGGTTGCCACAACATCATCGCGCCACCGATCACCGCCACTACCAGAACCCCGATCGTAACCACGCTAATGTGCTCTTTCAGGAATAACCAGCCAAGTAGAACGGCCCAAACCGGCGAAAGATAGAACAGGAAAAGGACGCGCATAATATTGCCGTCGAGAATCGCCAGTATGAAAGCGAGATTGGCCCAACCGGCCGAGATGGCGATACAAGCCAGCAACCACGGTCTGCGTCCAAACCAGTGCCGATAACGCCACGCCAGCACGCCGCCAGCGACCGCCGACGCCAGAAAAAGCCAGGTCGTTAGCCACAAGCTTGACAACCCGGCGCCCTCCAGCAAACGCATGGGGTACCAGACCACGCCCCACAGTGTTGCCCCAACCAGCAGGGCCAACACCGGGAAATTTGAATGTACTGATTTGGTTGCCATATCTTCCTGCCGTATACTCCGCCGGCCTCCAAGCTTAAGATCAGACCAAGACCGGAACCAATGAATCCCAGGCTCGCCCTATTGCACGATTATCCGTTTCAGCGATTGTCGCAGTTGTTCGCTGATTCGGAGCCAAATCGCAATAAAACACCCATTGCCTGGTCCGTCGGTGAACCAAAACATGCGGCGCCGAAAATTGTGCTCGATGCCATCTGTGAAAACCTCGATGAACTTTCAATTTACCCATCGACCAAAGGCCTGGCAGAGCTGCGACGTACCATTGCCGACTGGCTGACAAATCGTTTTCAACTTACCACTCAGGTCCTCGACCCTGAGCGCCACATCCTGCCGGTTAGCGGGACCCGCGAAGCATTGTTCTCTATCGCCCAGGCGGTGGCCACGGATGGCACCGGCCAGCAACCGACCGTCATTATGCCGAACCCTTTCTACCAGATTTATGAAGGTGCTGCGTTACTGGCCGGGGCGGAACCGTATTATCTCAACACCACTGCCGAAAATCATTTTCGCATGGACTTTATGGACGTACCCAAAAACGTGCTCAAGCGCACCCGTCTGGTCTATGTCTGCAGCCCGGGTAATCCGGCCGGCGCCGTGATGGGGCATGAACAATATTACCAGTTGCTGGAGCTTGCAGAGCAGTACGATTTTGTCATCGCATCCGATGAGTGTTACTCGGAGATCTACTTTGATGAGGATCAACCACCTGTGGGACTGTTACAGGTGGCAAATGACCTCGGAATAAAGGATTATCGGCGATGTCTGGTATTTCACAGCCTGTCCAAACGTTCCAACCTGCCCGGTCTGCGTTCCGGTTTTGTTGCCGGTGACGGTGAACTGATGAAGGCCTACCTGAAATACCGGACCTATCACGGCGCCACACTGTCGAATGCGGCACAGCGGGCCAGCATCGTGGCATGGAAGGACGAAGACCATGTGCGCGAGAATCGCGATTTGTACCGGGCAAAATTTGATGCGGTACTGGAAATCCTGTCGCCAACAATGCAAATAGGCAAACCGGATGCCAGTTTCTATTTATGGTCCCGGGTTGACAGGAATGACGAGGACTTTGCCCGCAGTCTGTATGAGGAAGAAAATGTCACAGTCCTACCGGGCAGTTATCTTTCACGTGAGTCCGGCGGCCTGAATCCCGGCACCAACTATGTACGCATGGCACTGGTGGCGTCGCTGGAAGAATGTGTGGATGCCGCCAGACGTGTACGAGATTTTATTGAACGTAAACAAAATGATGCAGGATTAAACGATGAGTAACATACAAGCCATTATTGATGACGCTTTTGAAAACCGTGCCGAAATTACACCGCGTAATGTCGAAGCACAGGTAAAAGATGCTGTGTTGGAAGCGATCGACTTGCTGGACACCGGTCAGGCGCGTGTATCGGAGAAAAAAGGTAGTGGATGGGTGGTCAATGAATGGCTCAAGAAGGCGGTGCTGCTCTATTTCCGTATTGAGGACAATACCTTTATCAAGGGTGGTTACACCAATTACTGGGACAAGGTGCCGAGTAAATTTGCCGATTACAACTCACGCAGCTTTCGCGAAGGTGGATTTCGCGTCGTGCCACCCGCGGCGGTGCGGAAAGGAGCCTATATCGCGCCCAGCGTGGTGTTGATGCCGAGTTATGTCAATATCGGTGGTTATGTCGATGAAGGCACTATGGTCGATACCTGGGCCACAGTAGGCTCCTGCGCCCAGATTGGTAAAAATGTGCACCTCTCCGGCGGCGTCGGTATCGGCGGCGTACTGGAGCCGGTTCAGGCCGCTCCCACCATTATCGAAGACAACTGTTTCATTGGTGCCCGTTCAGAGGTCGTTGAAGGGGTGATTGTGGAAGAAGGTTCGGTTATTTCCATGGGTGTTTACATCGGTCAGAGCACCAAGATCTATGACCGCGAATCCGGTGAAGTGACATATGGCCGCGTACCCGCTGGCTCAGTGGTGGTGTCTGGCAACCTGCCATCGAAAGATGGTACCTACAGCCTGTACTGCGCCATTATCGTCAAGAAAGTCGACGAAAAGACACGCGGCAAGGTCGGCATCAACGAGTTACTCAGGGATATATAAATAAGTTTCGCCGCAAAGGCGCGAAGACGCAAAGAAATAGAAGTAATACAGAGCCGGCTAAAAACCGGCTTTATGAAGGTATTTCTCTCTTTTTGGCGTTCTGCAAGACCGCCTATTAAGATTTTCTTCGCGCCTTTGCGCCTTCGCGTCAGATGTTATTATCACGCCTATAGCTTAAACCTGTTATGAATGATCCGACGCTAGAACTCGCCAGTGAGCTGATTCGCCGTCCTTCGGTGACACCGAATGACGAAGGCTGTCAGCAGTTGATGATCGACCGCCTGCAGGCCATTGGCTTCGAGGTCGACCGTCTGCGTTTTGAAGATGTCGACAATTTCTGGGCACGCCGTGGTACATCTTCCCCGCTGGTGGTGTTTGCCGGCCACACTGATGTAGTGCCAACCGGACCGTTGGAACAATGGGATGCCGATCCCTTCGATCCCACCCTCAAAGATGGCTTTCTCTATGGTCGCGGTGCCGCTGACATGAAGTCTTCCCTGGCCGCGTTCATCACGTCAATCGAATCCTTTGTCACGGCCCATCCGGACCACACTGGCTCAATCGGTCTGCTGATTACGTCGGATGAAGAAGGTCCGTCAATCAACGGCACGGTCAAGGTGGTTGAATGGCTGCAGCAGAACAATATCAAGATCGACTATTGCATCGTCGGCGAGCCATCATCCGAAAAAGAGTTGGGTGATGTCATCAAGAATGGTCGCCGCGGCTCGCTTAATGGCAGGTTACGCGTAAGCGGAAAGCAAGGGCATGTGGCCTATCCACATCTGGCACGCAATCCAATCCATGAGGCCATGCCGGCGCTGATCGAGCTATCGGCCAGCCGTTGGGACCAAGGCAACGACTATTTTCCCGCTACCACCCTGCAGATATCGAATATTCGCAGCGGCACCGGGGCCGAAAACGTCATTCCGGGGGAATTGATCGCAGATTTCAACTTCAGGTTTTGCACGGAAGTGACTGAAGATGAACTGAAAAATCGCACTGAGACGATCTTGAAAACACATAAGCTCGATTTTGAGATTCACTGGCGACTTTCCGGGTACCCTTTTTTGACACCAGCGGGCACCTTGGTGGCGGCGGTTCAGAAGGCAATACAGACCGAGTTAGGCCGGGAGACCGTTCTTTCCACGGGTGGAGGCACCTCAGACGGCCGATTTATCGCCCCGACGGGAGCCGAAGTTGTGGAATTGGGCCCCTTGAACAACACCATTCACCAGGTTAATGAAAACGTGGCGCAAGGCCACCCCGCTGCCCTGTCCCGTGTCTATCATCATGTGTTGGTCAACCTACTGGCGAATTGATCGGCTGAAAAGCTTGATTTTACCTGCTATAAACTAAATAACTTATTGTTTACACTCCATGTTGCTGCTCATTTATTCGGACAGCAACATGTTTATCGCTACAACGAATACGAATCGGGAGACAAACATTTGAACGGGGGGCTATTGAGTAAGGACTGGTTTCTGGCCCTGGCCGTTTCGATAGTATTTGTCATCGCGTTTTTTAGCGATCTCGCCGTGCTTGATAAAATGGAACGTATTGCCTACGACGCAGGCGTTAGCCTGACCAGCCGCAATCCGGGCGCGGCTGATCGCATCGCCATTATCGCCATCGATGATGCCAGTATCGAGCGTATTGGCCGCTGGCCATGGTCTCGCACCGAACTGGCCAATATGGTGCGCAAGATGGCAAAAGCGAAAACCAAAGTGGTGGGTATGCAGATTTTCCTGACGGAGCCCCAGTCCAGCGTCGGACTTGATCACATACGTAAAATAAAAAAATATGTGGGTAGCGCCAGCTTTCCTCGATCGGCACGCAAACAGGTATCGTCCCTCAAACGTCAGTTGCGTAATGCTGAATTTGACATGGATGCCGACCGGCAACTCGCCAGGGCGATTCCGCTTCGACGCGATCTGTATATGCCGATGTTCTTTGAAGTCGGTGAACCACAAGGAAAACCTGCCGGTCCATTACCGACATTCGTTCGTCGCAATCAGCTCACCTCGATCCGCGATACAAAAGACAACAAGTATCTTCCCATCAGCACGTTAGCCGCCAAATATCCGTTGCCCAAATTCGGCAGGGTAACGGCAGGCATCGGCCACCTGACCCATGAACTTGATCCTGATGGTGGTATTCGCAAAGAGGTTTTAATGTACGAATACGCTGGCAAGTACTACCCGTCCCTGGCGCTGCTGATGGCGGCACGAAGCCTCAATCTATCACCACGTCGTATCCGGGTTGACCTCGCTAAAGGTGTCAGACTCGGCAAACTTTACATCAAGACCGACAAAAAGATGCGTATGCTCGCCGAGTTCTATCCCCCTATTGATGGCAAACCGGTCTTTAATACGTACTCCTTTGCCGACGTGCGCGATGGCAAGATTCCCTTGCGAAAATTCAGGAACAAGATCGTAATTATTGGCTCAACGGCACTGGGTGTAGGCGATTCTCATATAACACCGATAGACGCAGCCATGTACGCGCCGCAATTGACAGCCAATATTATTGCGTCGATCCTGAATCAGGACTTCTACACGCACCCCGCAGTGGCAACGGTCATTGAATTGTCCCTTTTCATCATTGTTGCCTTTTACCTGGCGTGGATGCTGCCACGGTTTCGCGCCAATAATGCAGCTTTGGCGTCGCTTTTTCTGCTGTTTGCGATCCTGATATTCGGACAGGCCGCCCTGCTCAGCCAAAAAATGTGGATTCAGACTGTTTCACCTGCAATTTTGCTATTGGTCGGTCATTTGTTACTGGCGACGCGACGCTTCCTGAGTACAGAGCAGCTGAAAGAAAACGCGGAAAGCGATTCGGCCCAAACCAACCGCATGTTGGGCCTGACTTTCCAGAGCCAGGGTCAACTGGATATGGCGATGGACAAATTCCGCAGATTACCGGTTGACGATTCCGTGCTGGAGTTATTTTATAACCTGGCGCTTGATTTCGAACGCAAGCGGCAGTTCAGCAAGGGTGTCTCCTGTTACGACTACATTCTGCAACACAACCGCAAGTTCCGCGATGTGAAGGAAAGACGGGCGCGAAATAACCAGATGCAAGGTACCATCATTCTGGGCGCACGTGCTGGCAGCCCCGGCGGTACGCTTGTTGTCGATTCCGGAATAACTGAAAACCCGACATTGGGTCGCTACAAGATCGAGCGCGAATTGGGTCGGGGTGCCATGGGCACGGTGTATCTTGGAAAAGACCCAAAAATTAATCGCGTGGTAGCTATTAAAACTCTGGATCTGTCTGCTGAATTTGAAGAAAGCGAGATTAAGCAGGTAAAGGAACGGTTCTTCCGTGAAGCTGAAACTGCCGGACGGTTGAATCATCCTAATATCGTGACCATCTACGATGCGGGTGAAGAGCATGACCTGGCATACATTGCTATGGAGTTTCTGAAAGGAAAGGACCTAACCCATAAATTGGCACAAAAGAAAAAACTGCCAGTCAAATGGGTAATGCAGATCGTAATGCAGGTCGCCGATGCGCTGGATTATGCGCACAAACTCGGCGTGGTCCATCGCGATATCAAACCCGCTAACATTATGTACAACGATGGTGAAGATAGCATCAAGGTCACCGACTTTGGTATTGCCCGTATCACCGATACCAGCAAAACAAAGACCGGCGTAGTGCTGGGTACACCCTCCTACATGTCACCGGAACAGTTTTCGGGCAAGCGGGTTGATGGCCGTTCTGATCTGTTTTCGCTCGGTGTTACCATGTTTGAATTGTTGACAGGGAAACAGCCATTTGGGGGTGATTCATTGGCAGAATTAATGTACCAGATCACCAACAAACGACATCCGAATATAACCAAAATTCGGACTGACTTACCGGGTTGTGTAAAGTCCATTATCGATAAGGCATTGAGCAAAGAACCGGAAGACCGGTTTCAGACTGGCGACCAGTTTGAACAGTCGTTACGACGCTGTATTGCGACACTGTAGGGAACGGGGAATAATAAATGGCCATGGAAATTAGAATGAGCGGATTGACGCACCAGGGCATGGTGCGCACCAATAACGAAGACTCTATTTCAACACTGGACGACCTCGGTGTTGCCATCCTCGCAGACGGAATGGGTGGCCATCAGGCTGGCGAAGTGGCCAGCAGCATGGCGGTAGAAATGGTAAAACAGTTTTTCACCGAGACTATGGGTAACGGGGATTCGACACCTATTGGTGAGCAGATGCTGGAATCGGTCGAGCTTGCAAACACAGCCGTGTTCGAACTGTCGCAACAACGCCCGGAATGTGCCGGCATGGGAACCACACTGGTCGTTTGTGCCTTTGTTAGTGGCAAGATTATTACCGCCCATGTGGGTGACTCCCGGCTTTACCGACTGCGCGAAAACAATCTTGAACAAATTACGCAAGATCACTCCGTGGTACAGGAACTGGTAAGTCGGGGTTTCATGTCACCCGAAGAAGCCAACAATTCAATGAACAAGAATCTGGTCACCAAGGCTCTGGGTATCGAGGCCGCAGTGGAAGCAGATCTGGACGAGCAGGACTACCAGGCTGGTGACCTCTACCTGCTGTGTTCCGACGGCCTCAGTGATGTGGTGTCGGATGGTGAAATTGAGAAATCTTTAATTGATTGTCAGGGGGATATCGATGTCGCGGCAAAAACTCTTGTTGAACAAGCCAATACTGCCGGGGGTCCGGATAATATTTCAGTAGTTCTGGTGAGGGTTTTTGATTAATGTCAGGAAATAAAATATTGTGCTCCCGCGTCAGAGCTATACCGGCTTACAATTGGCAATACAATAGCGGGTATATTTTGAACGCAACAAATACGTTGGATTATTCAGTAAAGTAGAGATGTCAAAATTCATAATAAAATTTAATGGCGAAGTGGTTGACCACATCGATATTGAACAAGGCGACATGAAAATAGGACGCCGCTCGGGTCTGGAAATTCATCTCGACAATCTTTCGGTCAGCGGGGAACACGCCAACGTATTTACCATTGGCGAAGACTCCTTTGTCGAAGACCTGGGAAGTACTAACGGAACCCTGGTAAACAATCGAAAAATCACCAAACATCATCTGAAAAATGGTGACGTCATTATTATCGGAAAACACGATCTGGTATTTGTCAGCAACTCAGCTGACGACATATCACCAACGGTCAGTGCCGATGATTTCGCCAAAACAGTAATCATTAACCCGGGTGCGATGCCCTCGCCGGCGTCTGAAAAAGTGCCGGCTTCAACAGCAAAACAACCGGCTTCAAACAAAACCAAGAAAGGAGCGATTTTCGTGCTCAGTGGCTCGAATAGTGGCAAACGGATCGATATTGTTAAAAAAGTCACTAGTCTTGGCCGTGCCGGTAAAAGAGCGGGCACGATTACCGATGGCAGCGAAGGTTACACGTTAGCGCCCTCATCAGGCAGTGATGAAAGCCCTACACTCAATGGGCGACCTGTACCGGCAAGCGGCGTGTTATTGAAGAATGGCGATATTATTGAGGTAGCAGGCACTCGGCTGCAGTTTTACTACAAGTAAGCATTCCAAATTGTTCCAGCATGGCGCGGGATATCGCACTGGAAATCTTATTACCACTCTCTGGATCACGGTCTCCACCCGTTTACGCGCCGGTTCACGGGCACACGAAGCGCGCACTCGCGGAAACAGCGTGGCTTGCGATCGTCTCCATTATGGCTTCACATTCGCTACGCTCTCGAGATACGATCCCGTCCCGAATAGTATTATTCAGCTCTTTCCGCCGATGTTCGCTTTCATGAAACAAGGTCAAGCGCTTCATCCAGGCGCTTGACCGGTATTATCTCAATCCCGTCAATTTTCTCTTTTGGCCGGTTGGCATGCGGAATCAGGGCGCGTCTGAACCCGAGTTTGGCGGCTTCACGCAATCGATCCTGGCCCCGCTGAACCGGCCTTACTTCGCCAGCCAGCCCCACTTCACCGAAAATAAGTAAATCTTTACCGAGTGGCTTGTCACGCATGCTGGAAACCACCGCCGCCAACACCGCCAGGTCAGCCGCCGTTTCCGTGATCCGCAGCCCGCTAACCACGTTTACAAATACATCCTGATCAAACGTCGCGATTCCCGCGTGACGATGTAACATCGCCAGCAACATCGCTAGTCGATTACTATCGAGGCCGACACAGACGCGGCGCGGTTGTGACAGGTGGCTTTCGTCTACCAGGGCCTGCACCTCGACAAGTAGCGGCCGACTACCTTCCTGGGTAGCGAGTACCGCGCTACCGGCCACTGCGTCGCTTTGGTGACTGATGAACATTGCAGAAGGGTTGCTAACTGCCCGTAATCCGGTCTCGGACATCATGAATACACCGATTTCATTCACCGCACCAAAACGGTTTTTCATCGAGCGTATCAGCCGGAAACTGCCCGATGCATCACCTTCAAAATACAACACAGTATCGACCATGTGTTCAAGCACACGTGGTCCGGCCAATGTGCCTTCCTTGGTGACGTGGCCAACCAAAAACAGGCTGATGCCATCACGCTTGGCTCGACGCACCAGTTGTGCGGCGGTTTCGCGCACCTGCGCCACACTGCCCGGCGCGGATGGCAAAATGTCAGTATAAAGTGTCTGGATCGAATCGATCACTACGACACGGGGAGATTCCTTGTGCAGGGTATCGATAATTTGCTCAAGTCTGTTTTCTGTCAGCAACTTGAGTTTGGTTCCGTCCAGCCCGAGCCGCTGCGCGCGCAACGCCACCTGTTCCGCCGATTCCTCACCGGTTATATATAGTACTTGTTCGGTGCGACTCATTGCTTGCAGGGCCTGCAACAGTAACGTTGATTTGCCGATTCCGGGATCGCCTCCCAGCAATACAACAGATCCTTTTACCAGACCGCCACCCAGAACGCGGTCCAGTTCCACGCTACCGGTTTTGATGCGGTCTGTTTCTTCCGCTTCAATGTGCTCAAGAAGCTGTACCGCAGCGGCGGATACATGGGTATCGAAACGGCTTTCCCGCGAGCCCTTTGCTGGCGCCACAACAGATTCTTCCAGCGTGTTCCAGGATTTGCATCCGGAACACTGCCCGGCCCATTTGGGGCTTTGCGCGCCGCACACGGTGCAACTAAAGAGTGTCGTCGCTTTGGGCATCAGGTTTCAATGCTGGAACGTGGTACACGTTCGGTTACATGGCACAGAAGTTCGTATGAAATGGTATCGGCACAACGGGCAACTTCATCAACGGAAAGATTGCTCCCCCACAGCTCAACCTCATCTCCCACTGTGGCCTTAACATTGCGTAGATCGACCATAATCATGTCCATGGAAACGCGACCGACAAGGGGGACACGAGCGCCATTCACTATCACCGGTGTGCCGCCCGGGGCGTGCCGCGGGTAACCGTCGCCGTAACCGAATGCCACCACACCAACCGCCATGTCCTCCGGACAACGCCAGTCACCGCCATAGCCAATGGCATCACCTTTTTGCTGTTGATTGATGGTGATTAATTTGCTTTGCACCGTCATGACCGGTCTCAGGCCGAGTTCCGCGGCAGTTTTTGTCGTTAGCGGCGACGAACCGTACAGCATAATACCAGGTCGTACGATATCACCATGACTCTCTGGCCAGGCTGCGATTCCCGCCGAGTTGGCAAGACTACGGGGTGCCTCGCACCGCTCGGTCAGCTGCTTGAAATTCTGAATTTGCTCTCCGGTCACATCAGATTCAATTTCATCAGCGCGCGCCAGATGGGAAAGCAAACCGATTTCGCTAACGAGTTCGCATCGGCGCAATCTTTCCAGTACGGAATCAAAGTTGGCGGGTTTAATACCGAGCCGGTTCATACCGGTGTCCACTTTCAGCCAGACCTTTATCCGGCCGGACTGCGATACACTTTCCAATGCCTGCACTTGCCAGCGGCTATGGATTACCGCAGTAATTTGATGCAACACAAACAGGGGAATTTCTTCGGCATTAAAGAAGCCCGTTAATGCAGTAATCGGGCAGCTTATTCCGACTTCGCGCAGTGCCAACGCTTCGTCGATGGAGGCAACCCCGTATTCATTCGCGTTTGACAGGGCCTTGGCGGCTGTTACCAGGCCATGACCATAGGCATTGGCCTTGACCACTGCCATCACATTGCTATCGGGGGCAAACTGGCGAACGATATCGAGATTGTGTTTAAGCGCCGCGGTATTGATGAGTGCCCGCGCGGGTCGACTCACGCGTAAGCCTCATCAAACCCGGCATGGATATAATTTTCGAACTTGGTGTACTGACCAAGGAAAGTTAGTCGAATTGTACCCGTCGGGCCGTTACGCTGTTTCCCGATAATGATCTCGGCCGTGCCCTTGTCCTGGCTGTCTTCATGGTAGACCTCGTCACGGTAGATAAACAGGATGACGTCAGCGTCCTGCTCAATGGCGCCAGACTCGCGTAAATCCGACATAATCGGGCGTTTGTCCGGGCGGTTTTCCAGTGATCGGTTCAGCTGCGACATCGCGACCACCGGTACATTCAGTTCTTTGGCCAGGTTTTTCATTTGCCGTGTGATGGCGGATATCTCGGTGGCACGATTCTCGGACGATACACCGGATTCCATCAATTGCAGATAATCGACAATGATCATGTCCAGCCCATGCTCACGCTTGAGGCGTCTTGCCCGGGAACGCAACTCCATCGGGCTCAAGCCGGGAGTATCATCAATATAAATCGGAGCCTCAGACAACATGGTCATGGCCGACATCAGTCGCGGCCAGTCGTCGTCGTCGAGTTTGCCGGTTCTGATTTTGTGTCCGTTGATGCGGCCGAGTGAGGACAGCATACGCATTGCCAGCTGTTCGCCCGGCATCTCCATGCTGAATATGGCGACGTGTTTGCCTTCACCTACCGCCGCGTTTTCGGCCATGTTGATCGCCAGTGAAGTTTTGCCCATCGAGGGCCGGCCGGCAAGAATAACCAGATCGGCAGCCTGCAGGCCCGATGTCTTGTCATCGAGGTCCTTAAAACCGCTTGAGATACCGGTCAACGCACTGTCGGAGTGAAACAGCATGTCGATCCGGTCCACCGCCCTGGTCAACAGTGACTTAAGTGGTTCAAATCCACCCTGACGACGTACGCCGCTTTCGCTAATGTCGAGGATGGTTTGCTCTGCCTTATCGAGCAACTCCGTCGCATTACGCCCTTCGGGGGTATAGATGGTGTCGGTAATTTCGCCGGCCGCAGCGACTAACTGCCGCAGTACGGCCTTTTCCCGGACAATCCTGGCGTAGGCCATGATATTGGCGGCGCTCGGCGTGTTGTTGGCGAGCGAACCCAGGTACGAGAGGCCGCCAACATGGTCGAGTTCGTGATGGGTTTCAAGCAGTTCCGCTACCGTCACCACGTCAGCGGGATTGTTTTCATGTGCCAGGCTGGCGATGGCCGAGAATATCAGCCGGTGTTCCTTGCGATAGAAATCTGTCGGCGTAAGGATGTCCGCCACCTGGTCCCAGCGGTTATTATCAATGAGCAAACCGCCAATGACTGATTGTTCGGCCTCAACTGATTGCGGCGGAAGGCGCGTCTCCAGCGACCTGAGAGACACATTACCCAATGGCTCGGCGCGTTCCTCCATCAACTCCTCGACCTGTTCATGCGGCTTCTGCTTATTTTATTATGGTGGGCGATAAACAACCGCTCTTCACGGCGGTTTAGTGACTCCATTTCTTGGCAGGTAATAATGCCACCGACCGCCGACGGAGGCCATGGCCATCCGTCGGATTCGATAAATAATTACTAGTTAATGTTCCGTGACTACGGAAACGATTGTTTTTACGGAGACTTCCGGATGCAATGAAAGTGTCACCTCATGATCCCCGATTTCCTTGATAGGGCCATCCGGTAGTTGAATCTCGGAACGTTCTGCGTCAAACCCTGAAGCGACGAGCGCGTCAGCGATCTCGCGTGCGCCAACAGAACCAAACAGTTTGCCCTCTTCGCCTGCCTTCATCACGATCTGGACCGTGGCACCATTGAGTTTCTCGCCTCGGGCCTGCGCGCCACCGAGAGAAACTACCTGGGCTTTTTCCAGCTCTGCGCGACGGGATTCAAACTTCTCGCGATTGTCAGCATTGGCCACCACTGCTTTGCCGTATGGCAATAGATAATTGCGGGCATACCCCGATTTGACCCTTACTTCTTGTCCAAGCTCGCCAAGATTGCGGACTTTTTCCAGTAAAATAACATTCATCTGTTTGCTCCTTACTGGTGGTTATCGGTGTATTGAAGCAGCGCCAGGTAACGCGCGTATTTAATTGCTTTGGCCAACTGACGCTGGTAACGCGCCTTGGTACCCATAACGCGGCTAGGAATAATTTTGCCGCTCTCGGAGATATAACCCTTCAATGTAGCCAAATCCTTGTAGTCAATTTCCTTTACGCCTTCGGCCGTAAAGCGACAGTATTTTTTGCGACGAAAATAACGTGACATGTTCCGGCCTCCTTTAGGCTTCGTCTTTAGTGGTGTTGGCTTCAGTTTCAGCCGGCGTCTCTTCTTCTGCAGCTACCGCTTCAATCTCGGCAGGCGCGGTATCCGATTTTTCAACCGTTTCGGTTCCGTTGGGAACAGCATCCTCTTTTTTAGCGGTTACGGTTTCAGCTGGTGCAGTCTCATCAGTGTTGGCTGTCTCACCGGACCTGGGCGCGCTTTCGCGGTCTGGACGACCACGAGATTCTTCTTCCTGCTTCTCCCTGGCCATGGGTGACGGGTCTGTACGAGCCTCGTCGCGACGAACAGTGAGCCATCGCAGCACTGCGTCATTAAACTTAAAGGAGGACTCCAGCTCCTGCAGCGCTTCGAGAGAACACTCGATATTCATCAGCACGTAGTGTGCCTTGTGAATTTTGTTGATAGTGTAAGCGAGCTGGCGACGGCCCCAGTCTTCCAGGCGGTGTATATTGCCTTGTGAGCCCTCGATCATCGCGCGATAGCGCTCGACCATGGCAGGAACCTGCTCGCTCTGATCCGGGTGGACCAGAAACACGACTTCATAATGACGCATTGTAATCTCCTTCAGGGTTTGCCTCCCGGCTGCATCAACCGGTGAGGTAGGAGGAAAAAAACAGGTCCCAAACGACTCTATCTGAGAATCACGACTGACTCGATTTGATGACCCAACCAAACAGGGCGCGAATTCTATCCGAGTTTGTGCTTGTTGCCAATAGCAATAAAATGAGTCAGATCAGAAAGTTACACTTCAGGCATCCGGGTGCACCAAACGTGCGGTAACGTGTCTTTAATGCCTCGTGAGGCGTCCTCATAGCTGTTTACGAATCCGTTCATACCCCTCGCGAATTTCTGCGCCAAGCGCCTTGGTGGCATCCCAGATGTCTCTGGAAGCCTCCTTGGCCTCGTCTCCCACCTGTTTGGCCTTGCCCTCGAAACGGTCCCACTTCTTCTCCAGCAGATCCCACTCGTCTTTGGCATCTGCTGCTGCCAGATGCATTTTCACGCGTAATTCGTCGCGCTGTTGCTTTAGGTTATCGAGTATTTCTTTAATATCGTCTTTGTCTACCATGACTATTTCCTTCGGGAACTATTGATGTTGCCGTTGCCGTTGCACTTCGAACAGGCAGATACCTGTTGCAACCGAGACATTCAGACTATCGACCGCGTTGGCTACAGGGATGCGTACCAGTTCATCACACTCCTGCTCGGTTCCGTGACGCAATCCCTTGTGCTCCGACCCCATAACCATAGCAACAGCATCGGTAAATTTACATTGATACAGATCAGATTCCGCATTGCCACTGGCGCCATAAATCCATATGCGGCGCTGTTTTAGTTTTCTCAGAACCCGCGAGATATTGGTTACTTCAACAATTGGAATGGATTCTGTGGCGCCACTTGCGGCTCTGCGTGTTGTTGCGTTCACGGGCGCACTTCGATCTTTGGGAACAATCACCGCATCCACGCCTGCCGCGGCGGCACTACGCAGGCAGGCACCGAGATTGTGGGGATCCTGTATGCCATCCAGCACCAGTAGCAGCGGTGGTTGCTGCAATGAATCAAGAATTGAAAATAAATCCGCTTCACCCAGTAGCGCAACAGCGTACAGTCGCGCCAATACTCCCTGGTGACGAACACCGTCTCCCGCCAGGGTATCGAGCCGGGCTTTGGGCACACGTTGCACTTCCACGCCCGCCCTGTCGGCGTCGGCAATTACCTTTGCAATTCGCGTATCCTTGCGCAAATTGTCAACCCAGAGTCGATCAATGCTCTGAGGGTTATATTCCAGCACGCTCAGAACGGCATGAAATCCCGCTGCCAGTTCGTCGTTCACCTGAGCCTAACGCCTCTTGCTGCCACCGCGTGATTTGCGATGTTTCTTTTTGGAGGTTTTCTTCTTCGCCGATTTTTTCCCGGCTTGCTTACCAGAAGATTTTTGTTTACTGGCTGAAGTTTGCTTACCTTTGCGGTGCGCCTTTTTCTTTTTTCCAGTCTTGTCGTTGCGGTTGTTGCGTTTTTGTGCCCGACGTTTTGGCCGTGATACCTGTTCAACAAGCTCTAGATCAATCTTGGCTTCATCGAGATCGACACGAAGTACCTTCACCAGGACTTCATCCCCCAACTGCAATTGTTTTCCGCTACGCTCGCCAACGAGGCAATGACGCTGTGGATCAAAATGGTAATAGTCATTCCCCAGCGCCGTTACGTGCACCAGTCCCTCGGCAAATACCTCTCCCAGTTCTACAAATACGCCAAAATTGGTGACGCCAGTGATGAGACCCTTAAAGTTTTCGCCGACTCGATCCATCATGTATTCGGTTTTGAGCCACTTGATGACATCCCATACTGCTTCATCCGCGCGTCGTCCCGTCATGGAACAATGCTCGGACAGGGTTCGCATGGGGCTATTCATGTCGGCATCCGGTTTTCCGCCGAGGATTGATTCAAGTAAGCGGCGGACCTTGCCACGACCCGGTTTCTTCCGAAGTAAATACTTAATGGATCGATGGACTATTAAATCGGGGAATCGGCGAATGGGTGACGTGAAATGGGCGTAACTGGCGTAGGCCAACGCAAAATGGCCGATATTGTCCGGGCTATAAATAGCCTGGGACAGGCTACGCAACATCACTGTTTGAATCAGCCGCGCTTCCGGCCAATCACCGATCTGCTTTAGTACCGCCGCATAATCACTGGCCTCGGGTGAAAGCCCGCCAGAGAGTGAAAGACCGAATTCAAATAGAAAATCACGTAACGCTGTCAGTTTCTCCTCTGTGGGTCCGGCGTGAACACGGAAGGGTGAGGGAATCTTGTTACTTAAGAGAAATTCGGCCGCGCAGACATTGGCGGCAAGCATGCATTCTTCAATTATTCGATGGGCGTCATTGCGTTCGACCGCTATTACCCGCGCCACTTTACGGTTGGCGTCGAATACAATTTTGTTTTCGGGTAAATCGAAATCTACGGCGCCGCGCTTCAGGCGCACTTTGTGAAGTGTTTTGTAAAGTCTGAACAGTTCTTCCAGATGCGGCAACACGGATCCATACTGTTGCTTCAGGGACTTTTCGTCATCGACCAGCATGCTGGCGACCTGGTTATAAGTCAGTCGCGCATGGGAGCGCATGACTGCCTCATAAAACTCAAAGCCTTTAATGTTGCCTTTCGCATCAATGCGCATATCGCAAACCATGCATAAACGATCTACATCAGGATTGAGCGAACATAGTCCATTGGATAGCACCTCCGGCAACATCGGAATAACCCGTTCCGGGAAATAAACCGAGTTACCCCGTTTATAGGCCTCCCGGTCAAGCCTGCTATCGGGCGCGACGTAGTGTGATACATCTGCAATCGCCACCAGCAAGCGCCATCCTTTTCCATTACGTTCGCAGTAAATGGCATCATCAAAATCACGCGCATCTTCACCATCAATCGTGACCAGGGGTAGTGAACGAACGTCTTTACGATTTGTTTTGGCTTCCTCGCTGACTTGCTCACCGTACGTTGCTGCCTCCTGGATAACATCCTGTGGCCAGATATTTGGTAACTCAAATTTGCGAATGGCGACGTCGATCTCCATGCCCGGCGCCATGTGATCCCCCATCACTTCAACAATTCGACCCACGGCAGAATGACGGCCCGTGGAGTAACGCACGATTTCAGCAACAACGATTTGTCCTTCCCTGGCGTCACCTCGATTTTCCGGTGGAATAGAAATATCCTGTGTGAGTCGCTTGTCTCCCGGCGCGACGAAAGTCATATTGTCCTCGTCGATAAATTTTCCCACCACCTGCTGGTGACGGTGCTCCAGCACCTCCACAATCGCTCCTTCCCGACGGCCGCGTTTGTCCACGCCGGTAATCGTTCCCATGACACGATCGCCGTGCATGACCCGACGCATCTCGCGTGAGGAAAGGAACAGGTCGGCAGAATTATCTTCTGGCGCCAGAAACCCGAACCCGTCCGGATGCGCGATGATGGTGCCGCAAACCATGTCCATCTTGTCAGGGTGACCGTAAAGTCCACGTCGATTTCGGAACAACTGGCCATCGCGTTCCATGGCCTTCAATCGCCGCCGTATTCCCTCAATATCGCGATCCCCGGTGACGCCAAGGGAATCGGCGATCTGCTCAAATGAAAGTGGCTCATCAATTTCTGCCAGGCATGACAGAATCAATTCCCGGCTGGGGACCGGAAACTCGTAATTCTGGGCCTCGCGTACAGCTTGAGGGTCTTTGTAGGCCGGTTTATTTTTCTTCGTTGACATGAAATTTTTCTCTCGGTAGAGTGCGCGACCTGTCCAAACGCAGCCATCTGGCACGAGTGGACAGAGTGTTGAGCCGAGGTGGCGGAATTGGTAGACGCGCTAGCTTCAGGTGCTAGTGGGGGCAACCCCGTGGAGGTTCAAGTCCTCTCCTCGGTACCATCTTTACTGTTCTACTGCAGACCCCACTGTGAATGATTCAATGATCAACTATCAAACGGGTGACGCAGTACGATTGTTTCGACACGATCGGGGCCGGTCGAAATGATGTCGATCGGCGCCCCTGTTACTTCCTCGATGCGATTCAGATAAGCGATGGCATTCGCAGGCAGGTCACTTCTATTTTTAACACCGACAGTTGATTCTTTCCATCCTGGCATTTCTTCATAAACCGGCTCGACATTCTCCAATGCCTCGGCACCGGTAGGCGGTGTCGTTCGCGCTTTGCCATCAACCTTGTAAGCGATGCACAGCTTCACCACATCGAGCCCATCCAGCACGTCCAGTTTGGTGATGCACAATCCGGTGATACTGTTAATAAAGCAGGAACGCTTTAGGGCGACGGCGTCAAACCAGCCACAACGGCGTTGACGACCTGTGGTAGCGCCAAACTCGTGGCCCTTTTCGCCAAGATGCTGACCGACACCATCATTGAGCTCGGTTGGAAACGGCCCCGCACCCACACGGGTTGTGTAGGCCTTGGTGATACCTAGAACATATCCCAGAAAATTCGGACCCATGCCCGTTCCGGATGCGGCGGCACCCGCGCTGGTGTTGGAGGAAGTGACAAACGGATAAGTGCCGTGATCAATATCCAGCAGGGTGCCCTGCGCGCCTTCGAACAACACACGTTTGTCATCTGACGAATACTGCTGCAACAGTCCGGTGACGTCGGTCACCAGTGGCCGCAAACGGTCTGCCCGCGCCAGGTTCTTGTCCAGACTTTCTTTAAAATCGACTGCGTCGGCCTTAAAGTAATGCTGTAATACGTAATTGTGGTATTCCAGTACTTGTTCAAGCTTGTCAGTGAAGGTGGCCTCGTTCATCAGATCTGCCACTCGCAAACCGCGACGGGCCACTTTGTCTTCATAACAGGGGCCGATACCACGACCTGTTGTACCAATAGCTTTTTTCCCGCGTGCTTTTTCCCGCGCTGCATCCAGTGCGACGTGATGCTCCAGCAATAGCGGGCAAGACTCGCTGATACGAAGACGGTCACTAACCGGGATGTTCTTCTCTTCCAGCTCATCGACTTCTTTAAAAAGCGCAGTCGGTGACAACACCACACCGTTGCCTATCAGGCACATGACGCCATCGCGTAAAATACCCGACGGGATTAAATGCAGAACGGTTTTTTCGCCATCGATAACCAGTGTGTGACCGGCATTGTGGCCACCCTGAAACCGCGCGACAACATGGGCCCTGGCTGTCAGTAAATCAACAATCTTGCCCTTGCCTTCATCGCCCCACTGGGTTCCAACTACCACTACATTCCTGGTCATGCTTGCAATCTCTCAGTACTTTTATAGTTTCTCAACTTTCCATTTACTTCCAGACTTAACCAGTTTGCGGTCACACCCCAGTTCTTCCTCAATAACTTCTTGATCGGGCAACAACTGAACAACTCGGTCACCGGCTGCACGCAGTTGTACCATGGTTTTACGTAACGCAGCATCGTCCTCGTTTGGCGCCAGTATTCCCGTCAACACATCATCGCTATTGGCGGCCAATCTGTTGAGATGGCGCAGATCCGCGCCGAAACCGGTCGCGGAACGATTGCGCCCGAATGCCTCGCCAATACCATCATACCGTCCCCCGTTTGCGATCGCTTTGCCGTGCCCGGGCACGAACACAGAGAACACGATACCGGTGTGGTAGCCGTAACCACTTAATTCCGCCAGATCAATAAATAATTCCTGGGCTGGTAAGTCGCGTTTAATCAGCCGGACAACCTCGTCCAGATTATCCAATGCTTCCAGCACCGGTTTTGGTGCGGAAGCAAATATTTTTCTTGCTTCAACCAGAATTTCGCTGCTGCCATTGAGCGTCGTTAACGCCAGTAACATTGTTTTTGATGAATCTTTCACCTGCCAGACTTCCAGCATGGTACGGATTTCACTTTCCGCCTTGCGTTGCATGGCTTCAAACAGTTCCCACTCCTGCTTCCGATCCAGACCGGCAGATGTAGTAAGCCCGCGGAATAGTCCTACATTGCCAAGATCAACATGTACCTTGTCGATACCAACCACCGAGATCATTTCAAGCATCAGTCGCAACGCCTCGGCATCGGACGCCGGTCCGGAATGGCCAAAAAGCTCGGCGCCAAGTTGAAGCGGTTCCCTTGTGCCCCCGAAGTCATCCGGTCGGGTGCGCAGTGCCGGGCCGATGTAGCAAAGCCGTGCCGGCCCCTTGCGTTTCAAATAGTGTGCATCGATTCGGGCGGCCTGCGGTGTAATATCAGCACGCAAACCCATCGTATGCCCGGACAACTGGTCGGTCAGCTTGAAGGTCTGCAAATCCAGTTCTTTACCAACTCCCGTCAGCAATGCTTCCAGGTACTCAATCAGGGGTGGCATCACCGGCTCGTAACCCCAGCTGACAAACAAATCCAGCACCCGGCGCCGAATCGACTCCAGCTGTCGTGCTTCAGGAGGCAGTACCTCTTCTATACCTTCCGGCAGCAACCAACGTTCCGGTGAAGACATTACGGATTCCTGAGTAGAGAAATGAAAGAATTTATTATTTTATGAAATAAAGTGTCAGCAGGCCCAGGCCCATCAGCATAAGGCCGCCGTTTCTGAGCTGCGGGTTTGTTAACTGCGCCATAGATAACATGGTACGGCGCGCCCCCCCAGGGCTCAGAAAAGGTAAAATCCCCTC
Organism: Acidiferrobacterales bacterium; assembly: GCA_048060695.1. GTDB lineage: Bacteria > Pseudomonadota > Gammaproteobacteria > Acidiferrobacterales > JAJDNE01 > JAZFSZ01. The sequence continues at coordinate 5,145 of JBGMQT010000001.1, read as the reverse complement.
TATCACCAACACCATCGCCAGCGCAACCAGCAGATCATGCCACATTGCGGACTGGCAAGACTCTCTACCTGGGCCTGGCGCTCTTCAGATATTTGAAGAACTCGGAGCTGGGATCAAGAATCAGTACATCTTCCTTGCCCTTGAAGCTCTTTCTGTAGGCACTGAGTGAACGGTAGAAAGTATAGAACTCCGGATCGCGTTTCAGCGCCCGCGCATAAATAGCCGTGGCCGTGGCATCACCCTCGCCTCGAAGGCGTTCGCCGTCGCGATAGGCCTCAGCCAATAGAATCTCACGTTTTCGCTCGACCGCGGCACGGATCTTTTCGGCTTCCTCCGCACCTTTGGCGCGATGCTCTTTGGCGATACGGGTTCGTTCTGCTTCCATGCGCAAATACACCGATTCGCTGACCTTTTCCGGCAGGTCAACACGTTTCACGCGCACATCGACTACCGCAATACCAAACTCTTCGGCAGCCTTGTCGGCGCTGGCCTGCAATATCTTCATGATGTCGCCGCGCTCGCCGACGACAATCTCTTGCAGGGTACGCTTACCGAACTCGGTGCGTAGCCCGCCATTTACCAGTTGTTGCAGGCGGGTATTTGCGGTGGCCTCATCACCCTGTACTGTCAGGTAAAACTTCAGCGTATCGTCGACACGCCATTTAACAAAAGAATCGACAATCAGGGTTTTCTTTTCGTTGGTTAGATAACGCTGTGGGGGTGCATCCAGTGTAATAATGCGGCTATCGAAGAAGCGTACGTCCTCGATCACCGGCCATTTCCAGTGTAGCCCCGGTTTATCATCAAAACGAATCACCTTACCCAGGCGAATAACAATGGCCTTTTCCCGTTCATCAACTGTATAGAAAACCGACATCAGCGAAATCACCAGGATCGCCAACAAGCCCAATACGGCAAGCATTCTGGTTTGACTCATCGGGGCACTCTCCTTGCTGGTACACGCATACGATCGCGAATATCAGGTAGTGGTGGCGGCTCAGCCTGTGCCGGTGTTTCCGGATGTGATTCCACCTCGTCGGCAGCGCGAGACATCAATTTATCCAAAGGCAAGTAAATGAGGTTGTTACCGCCCTTCTGATCCACGATTACCTTGGTCGTACGGGACATCACGTCTTCCAGTGTCTCCAGATACAGACGATCGCGGGTCACTCGGGGCGCCTTGGCGTACTCACGGGCAACCGCACTAAAGCGGCGCGCATCACCTTCGGAACGCGCGACAACACTGGCCTTGTACCCTTCCGCTTGCTGTATCATACGTGCTGCACGACCGCGTGCTCTTGGCAGGATATCGTTTGCATAGGCTTCGGCTTCGTTCTTGATGCGTTCCTGATCCTCACGCGCCTTATTGGCGTCATCGAACGCTGCTTTCACTTGTTCCGGCGGGTAGGCGCGCTGCATTTCAAGCTTAACGATATAAATACCGGATTTGTAACGATCCAGTATTTCTTGCAGCACGACATGGGTGCGCTGACCAATCTCGTCACGTCCTTCTGTCAGAATGAAGTCCATGGTGTTCTTGCCAGAAATCTCTCGAATCGCAGATTCGGTAGCTTGCTGAATATTGGTTCTAGGATCGCGGACGCTGAAAAGATAATCGCTAGCGTCCTTGATGCGGTATTGCACCGCGAATTCAAGATCAATAATATTCTCATCCTGGGTAATCATTAGCGCTTCAATCGGCACCGCTGTTTTGGTGCCACCTCGGCGTTTATTGGTACGATAACCAATCTCAATTACCGAAACTGTTTCAACATTAACTTTTTCCACTCGTTCAATCGGCCAGGGAATGTGCCAGCGGAGACCGGCCGGGACAACATCCGTCTTTTTACCAAAACGCAATACAACACCGCGCTCACTTTGCTGGATAATATAGAAACCGGATGCCAACCAAACCACAAGAAGAATACCGGCTATCAGCCCGGCGCCAAGTCCGCCAGAGGCTGCGGTAGAGCCACCACCTCCCTTACCCTTGCCACCTCTGCCGCCTCCAAACAGGCTACCAAGCTTGTTCTGGATCTTGCGCACGATTTCGTCCAGATCGGGGGGACCTTGCTCCCCTCGACCTTTCCCCCAAGGATCTTTATCTCCGGATCCACCCGGTACATTCCAAGGCACATTAACTCCTTATTGGCTTATGATTAACCACGACTAAAGGCGGCATTCTAGAGTTATGACGCCACCGGAGCAAGTGAATCCGTCGAAGTGGAAATCAGATAGGTTTCACGGTACTCACTGTGTGCCCGCAGCCAATTGAACTCACGCTGGTCCAGCGTCAAACCAATCAGCCAGCCACCCTGCCCATCTTCTGTTTCATTTGCTATTTCAACACGATCGTAAAGCTGGGCGCGCAGGCGCGCTGCCGATGGCGGCAGGTGCAGACAATGGTAAGTACGACTACGCCGGTAGTACTCCGACAGCGCTTGTTGCAACAAATCGACACCATCTCCGGTTTTAGCGGATAGCCACACCTTGCGTATATGGCCATTTGTATCCCGGTCAATTCGGGGTGATTCGTCACCCAAATCGATTTTATTGAATACGATGATTTGCGGTACTGAATCGGCGTTTATTTCGTTTAGCACCTCATTCACCTGCTCCATCAGATCGGCACCTTCCGGGTGATGGTTGTCCACCACATGCAGCAGTAAGCTGGCCTGGGTAACTTCCTCCAGCGTGGATTTAAATGCTTCCACCAGGGTATGGGGCAGGTGACGGATAAAACCAACCGTGTCGGCCAGTATCAGCTGCACCTTTCCGGACAAATCCAGACGCCGCATGGTGGGGTCCAGGGTGGCAAATAATTGGTCGGCTTCGTACACATGTGCACCGGTTAAGGCGTTAAACAGAGTTGATTTACCGGCATTGGTGTAACCGACCAGCGATACCGTTGGAACCGGAACCTTGTTGCGATTCTTGCGCCGAAGCCCACGCTGATTGCGCACCTTTTCAAGCCGTTTGTTCAGACTCCGGATTCGATCGCGCATCAGTCGTCGATCGGTTTCCAGCTGGGTTTCACCAGGACCACGCAGGCCGATGCCACCTTTCTGGCGTTCAAGGTGGGTCCAGCCTCTTACCAGGCGTGTAGAAAGTCGCGTGAGTTGGGCCAGCTCTACCTGCAATTTACCCTCGTGGCTATGGGCGCGAAGCGCAAAAATATCCAGGATCAGGCCGGTGCGGTCGAGTACCCGGCAGCCAATGGCGCGTTCGAGGTTTCGTTCCTGAATGGGAGACAGATCATGATCGACCAGCACCAGCTCAACGTCGCTTGCCGCGACAAACCGGCCAATCTCTTCCACCTTACCTTTGCCGATAAAAAAGGCCGGGTCAGGTTTCTGGCGTCGTCCCTGTATACATTGCACCACATCTGCCCCGGCCGATTCCGCGAGAAACAGGAATTCATCCAAATCTTCCTCATCAAGGCCACTTGGAAAGCGTAACTGTACTGCAAGCGCCCGGGTGCGGGTGCTTACGACACCACCGGGGGAGAACTTACTCGTTTCCGGGTCCGGCCGCGTCTTCTTCGTTATCAACGGAAAGCTTGACTTGGCGACTCGGTACGACAGTCGAGATCGCGTGTTTGTAGATCATTTGATTTACGGAGTTTTTCAGTAAAACCACAAATTGATCAAATGATTCAATTTGACCCTGAAGCTTGATACCGTTGACAAGAAAAATCGAAACCGGAATCCGCTCCTTGCGTAAGGTGTTAAGAAAAGGGTCTTGTAACGATTGCCCTCTTGCCTGACTCATAGCCATTCTCCTGTTTATTATCGCCCTTCTGTTATGAATTTCCGCCAAAAAAGACGAAAAATCCGTCTACCGTCTTATTATGGGGACGTTTTGTATTTTTAGTATACGCTGAACGGCGACAATTTTCCCTGCAAATAACCCAAACATTCTGTCACTAGCACAGGGTTGGTGGCGTTGAAGAAGAACACATTTTCATAACGCCGAAGCCACGTTAGCTGTCGTTTGGCGAGCTGCCGGCTCGCGTTGATACCCTTTTCAACCATTTGATTATAAGGAATTTCTTCGTCAAGATATTGTCTTACCTGGCGATATCCGACCATGCGCATGGCGGGTAGCCGGTTAGCAAGATTACCATTTTCCAAAAGGGCTTTTACCTCATCAACCAGGCCAGCATCCAGCATGTGCTGAAATCGCGTAGCAATGCGCTTTTTCAACTCTTCCCTGTCTTCCGGCATCAGCGCTATTTTAATGACTTTATGTGGCAGCGCCATCGCCGGTTGCTCTTGCCCCATGACGCTTGGAGGCTGACCGGTGAGTTCAAGTATTTCAAGCGCGCGCTGAACGCGCTGTGAGTCATTGGGGTGAATACGCTCAGCGGATTCCGGATCAGCGGCGGCGAGCCGCACATGCATGGCCGCCCAGCCAACCTCTCCGGCTTGCTGCAGCAAGCGGTCCCTGACGATTTTATTGGCAGCGGGTAATCTGGACAGACCGTATTCGAGTGCGTGAAAATAGAACATGGTGCCACCCACCAGCAGCGGTATTCTGCCGTTTTGATGGATCTGCCAAATTGCTTTTCTGGCATCGGCACAGAATTCTGCCGCTGAATAAGGTTCCGACGGGTCGCGAATATCGATCAGTCGATGTGGCGCTCGTGCCAACTCATCGGCAGACGGCTTGGCGGTACCGATATCCATGCCCCGGTATACCTGGGAGGCATCGACATTGATAAGGTCGACGGGCAACAGTTCGTGTAGTGCCATGGCCAGCCCGGTTTTACCAGTTGCGGTCGGCCCCATCAGAAAAATAACGGGAAGGTCTTTTTGCGGTGACATATGGGGCAATTATGCCATGCCAGATAACGCGATAGTTCCTGAGTAAAAAGAAACATCTAACGCAAAGGCGGTCCGCCGGACCGCGAGAGCAAGAAATTTTACTTGTTATGGCCGGCTGAAAGCCGGCCCTATTGATTTCTTCTTTTCTTTGCGTCTTCGCGCGATGTGCATGGATGCACAAGTGTCGCGGGCACAGGGATGTGCAAGAGCGACCCTTCGCGTTAGATGTTACTACTCTGGTCGCACCGCAGAATCCCTTCGGGTTTCATCCGGCACTTCTTCATTTCATTCAGGTCGCATGTGCGGAAAGAGGAGCACA